>NZ_JAGAVR010000001.1:0-50043 GCF_017941855.1 Turicibacter sp.
AGTAAAATAATTTAAAAGACTGACTCCAAAGGGTCAGTCTTTTTTTCGCCAAGATAAAAGAAAGTAGACTTTTCTGTCTTCAAAATATGGTTAAAGTGTATTAGGAAAACTACTATATTCGGAAATACGAATGCCGCACGTTAAAGCGAATTTTTTTCCTCTTTTCTGTCATGGTTCGACAACGTAACCGTTTACAGTGTGGCGTTATTATCTTGTGAATTAATGTGAAATTAGAATGGAGGGAGTAAAGAATTTTAATCGGTTAATTAAGAAGGAAATGAAAAACTATTCGTAAAATGAACGATGCTACTTAAGTAGTGAATCCGGGGGGAATTATTCGTGAATTTGAAAAAAGTAAAAAAGAGACTTTCAACTTTGTTAGCAGTCTCAATGTTGTGTTCGAGTTTTAATATTAATCTATCGAGGGTACAGGCGGAAGAAAGTTCTGAGAATGTTTTAATTACAGAGGAGGTCATTGAACAAGTCCCTTCAGAAGAAAAAACTGAAATAACAATTGGGACAGAGATTGATCAGGTAGAGGAAAGTCTAGATTCAAGTAATGAAGAATTGAATTCATCTGATGAGAAATTATCAATGATTGAGATAGAAGGAAAACAAGATGTTTTAACTGAGGAGGTAAGAACAGTAAAGGCAAAACAAACAATTTGGATTGTAGGTGATTCAACGGTTTCATATTTTACAGATGAATATTACTACCCTCGTTATGGATGGGGAACTCAAATTGATAAGTATTTTGATAGTGAACGATTTGAAGTGAAAAACATTGCGCTGTCAGGTAGAAGTTCTAAGAGTTTTATAACTGAACCAGAATATCAAATATTATTAGACGGAATGAATGAGGGTGATTATCTCTTTATCGGATTTGGTCATAACGATGAGAAAACAGAGGCTGAACGTTATACGAATCCAAATGGAGATTATACGGTAACAGGAAGTTTTGCAAACTCTTTGTACGAAAATTATATTAGACCGGCAAGTGAAAAAGGAGTTACTTCTGTTTTAATGACACCGATTGTCAGACGTAGTGCAAGTGGTGATTGGACACAGTCAGAGTTACATGTTACGGCAACGTCTGGAGAATTTGAAGGTGGAGATTATCCACAAGCAGTTCGAGATTTAGGAAAAGATTTGAATGTAGCTGTTGTTGACTTAACTTCTTTAACTAAGTCTTTATACGACGAGTTAAAACCAAGTGAGACATTAAATCTTCATGCCTGGACTTCTAATAAAGAGGCATCAGTAGATAATACGCACACAAATATTTGGGGTGCACACTATAATGCATACTTTATTGCGAAAACAATTAAGCAATTAAATATTAGTGGCTTATCTGAATATGTTCTTGAATCAGCTATTAGTAGTGCTCCAACTAAGGAAGAGTATTTAAAGTCAAATCCTGACTATGTCGCACCGTCATATGATAATAACCTGGAGGATAGTATTCTTTGGGATGATTATGGAATTTTTAAAGGTTCTGTTTTTGGGAATGTTGGGGGAGAACCAACGACTGATAATTTTACTTTAGAAACTGATGCTGATGGTAATATGCATATTGCAGTAAAAAATGATAAAGGTAAAATTGCTTCAGCTGTTGATGGTCTTGCGATGTATTATTATAAAGTGCCTGTTGGGAGTACCTTTACGTTAACAGCGACTGCAAAAGTTAATAGTTTTAAGTCTAATAATCAAGTGTCTTTTGGATTAATGGCTCGAGACGATATGTATGTAGACAAAAATATTGGAGATCCAATTGGGGATTATGTGGCGGCTGCTCCTCTTAATTTAACCAAACCTGTGGGTGAGGTATGGAATTCTTTTGCTCGTAAAAGTGGAGTTTTAACTCAGGGTGGTACAATGATTAATGAAATTAAAGCAGGGGATTCAATTGAGTTAAAACTTGAGAGCAATAGTGATGGATATGCTGCAACGTTAGGAAATGAACAAACGATTACGGGAGGCTTTGATTTCCCATTAACAAGCATTGATTCCGAATATGTTTATGTAGGAATGTTTGTAGCTAGAAATGCGGATGTGACATTCAGTAATATTAAACTTGTGGTTGATGGAAAAGAAGTGACAGGCAGTACAGCAGGGGAAACAGTACAAAGTATTTTAAATGTATCTGATTTACCAGTTGGTGATATTGCGTCTGATTTAGACTTAGAAGAGTTTACAATTAAATCGGGAACAACGATTGATGCTCATAAGAAAACAAGTGATGAGGGAATTGAGTTTACACAACGTTTGAAATTAAATGGAACAGGAAGCAAAGATTCTCGTTCGGTTCACTTTAGTACAGATAAAGAAGCAGAGTTGAAGCTTTATGCCTTATCAGCATCATCTAGTGCAGAGCGAGAACTTGGTGTTTATAAAGCTGATACAAATACATTAGTAACAACAATTAAAGTAGCGAATGAAAATCCATTAGAGGCTAAATACGTGACATTAACGGAAGCTGGAGATTATTATATTGCTTCTTTAGCAAGTGGGGTCAATGTTTATTACTTAGATGTCACCCAAACAAAAGGTGAGGTACAACGTCCTGCTTGGGAGTCAGTTATATCACCGGTTATTTCTAGCGCTAATGTTAATGATGAAGATAAAGCTTTAATTGATGTCGCTTGGGAAATGGTTATTGGTGATGCAGGGGCTGACAAATTAGAAATTAAATTATTAGATGCTAATGATGAAGTTGTGGATAGTAAAGTCGTTAAAAAAGACTCAACATCTGGTGTTGCACAGTTAACCCCAAATGCGAGTGGCGATTATAAAATCTTAGCAGAAGCAACTCGTAGTGGGGAGGAAGAAGTCAAGTTATCAACAACGTTTGAGTTCAAAAACTTTATCCAACCATTACAGAGCTTCGCGATTACAAAAGTTTTAACAGGTGAAAATCATTCGTTAAATGTAGAATGGGAGTCAGTTGAAGAGGCTGAGTACTATCAAGTAGCAATCAAAGAAGATGGAACAGATACGTATCAAATCATCACTGAGAAAACAACTAATACTCAACTTAATATTCCAAATTTAACAGTTGGAACAAAATACGTTGTAAAAGTCAGTGCTATTCGTGGAGAAGATACAGTTGAGGCAACCGTTACGAAAGTATTAAAGGATGCTCCTGAAATTTGGAGTGTTGGACAAATCGGTTCAAATGCAGCGGGAACTGTGACTGAAAATGAAGATGGAACTGTGACAATCTCAGCATCAAACGGTAAGATTGCAGATAGTGAAGATGGGATGACATTCTACTACACTGAGTTACCATCTACCGAAAACTTTACGTTAACAGCAACATTCAAAGTGGATGCGACAACAGTTAGTGGGAAAACGTATGATGGTCAATCAGGATTTGGAGTTATGGCGATTGATGCTCTGGAGTTAAATAATACGAATGCACGTTACTTTAACTCTGCCGGAGCTGTATTTGCACGTTATAAACACGATGTGACGACGTATAATGGAATTCCTGGTGGTCGTTTTGTAACAGGTTATGAAGAGGGTCCAACAACACCATCGATTGATCGTAAATTAATTAATACCTCTGTATTTGACTGGGATTTTAATAAAGAAAACTTTAACGATCCATCAAAACCTCATTATCAAGTAGGAGATGTTTATACGTTAACACTTCGCAAATCAAATACAGGGTATCATGCGATTTTAAATAATGAGACAACTAATCAAGTGATTTATTATGACTATGATAATGAATTATTAACCGTTCAAGATGAAGAATCAATTTATGTTGGAATGATGGCATCTCGAGGGGTTGCAGTTACTGTTTCTGATATCGAGTTAACATTAATTTCACCAGCAGATGATGAAGCTCCGATGGAAAGACCAGTGGAGTACGTTACGCCTAAGTTTTCAAGTGATACAACAAAAACGACAGCGGATACAAATTATGAATTATCTGTGACATCAAATGTAGCTGGGACGTATAGCATTAAAGATGCTTCAGGTAAAACATTATATAAAGATTTACCGTTAGAATCGGGACAACGTATTTTAAACAAATTGACGTTAGCAACTGGAGATAATCAATATAAAGTAGAATTTACGCCATCTATTAATCAACCGACTTTAACCGAATATCAAGAATTATCTTCATATGACACAATGACTTTAAATGTAACCATTTCTTGCAACTCATTTGGAACAAGTGAAAATGCAATTTATGTTTCAACAACAGGAAGTCAAGCAGGACTAGGAACAAAAGCAAGTCCTTTAGATATTTATACGGCAGTTGCGTATGCTCAACCGGGACAGGAAATTATCTTACTTGAAGGAACATATTATTTGACAGAAGCCATTACGATTGACCGTGGACATGACGGAACAGCTGATGAGATGATTACATTAATGGCCGAACCTGGTAAACGTGTGGTGATTGATTTATCACAATCACCAAAAGGTGGATTTACTATTAATGCTGACTATTGGCACTTCTTTGGATTTGAAATTTGTAATTCACAAGATAATGCAAAACCATTATTAATTCAAGGGAATCATAATATTGTTGAACAATTGAAAGTCTATAAAAATGGAACGACAGGAGTACAAATTAGTGGCTCGGCTTCTGAAGATAAGAGTATGTGGCCAAGCTATAACTTAGTACAAAGTGTTGAGTCTTATGACAACATGGATGCTAATGCTAATGATGCAGATGGGTTTGCAGCTAAAATCACGGCAGGTATTGGGAATATTTTCCGTTACTGTATTTCTCATAACAATATTGATGATGGTTGGGATTTATATGCTAAATCAACATCAGGAAGCATCGGACAAGTTGTTGTTGAGTCTTCAATTGCGTATGAAAATGGATACTTTACAACAGATCCTGAGAAAACAGTGGTGGGTGAAGGAAATGGATTTAAACTTGGTGGAGAAAGTATGCCGGGGAATCACATTCTAAGAAATAGTATTTCATTCAACAACTATGCTAAAGGCGTTACAAGTAACAGCGGACCAGACGTTCAAGTTTATAATACTGTCTCATTTAATAACGGTGGAACAAACCTTTCATTATATACATCTTATAAAGAAACAAACTATAAGTTAGATCACTTTGTTTCTTATAACGGTGGTAAAGTAGATGATATTAAGTTGACTGGACAGTCAAGTTTAGCAAGTGAAACTAACTATCTTGATGGTAAAAATATTAATGGGGAATCTGTTCCATCTAGTTGGTTTGAAAATGTGGATATGAAAAACTATCCAACGATTAATGAAAAGGGTGGATTTGATTTTAATGGTTTAGAAACCTTATTGCTTGAAAGCGAAGAGTTTTTAGGTATTATGGCAACAAATAAAACAGAGCCAACTGTTATTACAGTTGGAACCGAGATTAGTTCAAATGGTTCAACTGAAACACCAAAACCTGAAGAGCCAGTTGTACCTGAAAAACCAAATTATATCATCCCAGATTCAATTAAAGATGCGATTGATTCAACGGTTATTAAACCAGTAACAGGAACAGGAGTCGTTAATAAACCGTTAATTTTAGATATAACAGGTGCAAGTTTATCAGATGTTAAATCAATGTTTGAGAAATTATCTAATTTTACAGTAAGTGTATCTATGTTGAAAACTAGAAGTAATGAAGTTCAATATTCAGTTTTATTAACAAGTGCTAATGAAAGTATTTCTTTAATTTTAACTGTGGACACTAATCAAAGCGATGTGATTAGTTATTTGAATTCTTTCATAAAGGATACATCAAAACCAGATGATTCAAAACCTGAAACACCAAAACCAGAAGAAAATACTAATTCAACCACTCAATCATCAACAACGACTAATAAACCTGCAACAGGTTATACGTTAATGGGATGGATGACGTTAGGTGTTTTTTCAACATTACTTGGTTTTGTTTCTTATATTAAAAGAAATAAGAATGATAAAAAACAAGTAAAATAATTTTTGAAGACTGACTCGAAAGAGTCAGTCTTTTTAGTAAATGATTTACTCTGTTTGGAATATACTAAACCTGAAGGAGTGTGATAACTATGATTACGACGATTACTTTAAATCCAGCTTTAGATAAATTGATGGAATCTGAAAGTCTTCAGGTTGGAGAAACAAATCGTGCCGATATTTTAAATAGTTCAGCTGCAGGAAAAGGAATTGATGTGGCGAAAGTTTTACGTGATTTTAAACGTGAAGTTAATGCAACAGGCTTTTTAGGTGGAATTGTAGCCCCTATTTTTAAACAGTGTTTTGAAGATGAGAAAATTAATGATCATTTTATTGCGATTGAAGGGCAGACTCGTACAAATATTCAGCTTTTTGATAAGTCAGGGAAACGAACGGAAATTTTAGAGAAGGGCCCTGAGGTGAGTTCTGCTGAAAAAGAGGCATTGATTCATAAAGTAGAGGAGCTTGCTAAGGTGAGTAGTGTTGTGGCGATTTGTGGTAGTGCCCCTCGTGGAGTTGATGAAGCTTATTTTACGGAGTTGATTCAACTTGCAAAAGCAAATTGTCATACGGTTATTGTAGATGCATCAGGAGCTTTATTAAAGGTTGCGATTAAGCAAAAGCCTAAACTTATTAAGCCGAATAAAGATGAGATGTTTGAATTAATGGGAGTGAAATCAGCAACGCAAGAAGAAATGATTGAGTTTGCACAACATCTTTGCCAAGAAGGGATTGAGTATGTATTGATTTCGCTTGGAAAAGAGGGAGCCATGCTAGTTTCACAAAAGGGTGTATGGAAAGGATTGGCACCTGATGTTGATGTTAAAAGTACGCTAGGTTGTGGTGATACGGTTGTTGCTTCTATGTGTATTTCGTTTGATGAAGGTGATGAGCCGGCAGTGATGTTAAAAAAAGCGATTGCTTTATCGAGTGCGAATGCGATGACATTTGAAACGGCACACGTTATTTTAAAGGATTATGAAGAGTTATTACCACGATGTGAAGTTGAGACTATTAAGTGAGGATTTTTATCCTCACTTTTTTAAAGGAATTAAAGAAGGGTTGACGTATGTTAAGGTAAGGAGTGATGTTGATGCAAGATTTGTGTGGCCGTGAGTGGACAGCGCAGGAATATGAGATGATATCGAATGATAGACGCTTAGATAAAGAAGAACTTGAGGTAATCAAAGGCCTTGAAAAACGTGACGGACATTGGTTCTGTTCACGGTGCTTAAATGAGAAATCCTTTGGTCAGTATGTGTATCGTGGTGAGCGATTGACGTATTGCCGGGAGTGTTTGGATTTTAAGCAGATTAATCAACATAGTTTGTTGTATCGTTCGAAAAGGAAGGCCACGATCACTCATAATGCGCATGTTTTGAATGCTGATTTTCAATTATCGACCTTGCAACAGGAGGGTTCGAATTTTAGCCAAGAGATACTAAATAAAGGTTATATAGGTATGAATTGGGCGGTTTGTGGAGCAGGTAAAACAGAAATGATGTTTGAATCAATCTCTTGTGCGTTGAAAGAGGGAAAGCGAGTTTGTTGGGCGATACCAAGGGCGGATGTCGTTGTTGAATTAGTACCACGTTTGCGTCAGGCTTTTCCTAATGCCTTGGTCGTTGGATTGCATGGAGGTTCAGATGAAAAAGATAAGTATGGAGATATCGTGATTACAACGACCCATCAGTTGATTCGCTTTTATCAGGCGTTTGAGTTTTTGATTATTGATGAAGTGGATGCTTTCCCCTATACGTTTGATGCGATGTTGCCAAGGCTTGCCAATAAAGCTTGTGTGCCAGGGTGTGCCACGATTTATTTATCTGCAACTCCTTCAAAGCAAGATCAACGACGGATTAAAAAGGGTGATTTAAAGTGTTGTCTCATTCCAGCACGGTATCATTTGTATCCATTAGATATTCCAAAATTCAAATGGTGTGGTCATTTTGAGCAGAAGATTTCACGTCAAAGGCTACCTTTATCAGTTAAAAAGTGGATGTTTCAAAAAATAGAGATGAAACGACGTGCTTTATTATTTGTACCAACTATTGAAGCGGGACATCAGTTAGCTAGGGCGCTCAAGAAGCAACTAAAAATTGAGGTTGAATTTGTTTATTCGGGTGATTCTAATCGGTTAGATAAAGTTCGTCGATTTAAAGAAGGGGATGGACAGTTTTTGATTACGACGATGATTTTAGAGCGTGGAGTGACGATTGCAGATATTGATGTTGCCATTTTAGGTGCAGAGCACGAAGTTTTTGAAGAAAGTGCATTAGTTCAAATTAGTGGTCGGGTCGGGCGTTCTCCTAAGTTTCCTCATGGTGAAATCGTCTTTTTTCATTATGGCGTAACTCAAGCAATGGATGATGCCCGGGAGCAAATTAAAATGATGAATAAAAAGGCAAGAGAGCGAGGACTATTAAAAGATGAAGTGCCTCATTTGTAAAAATTTAATTGTCATTAATAGTTTTTCGATGGTGTTTGCCCATGTAGAACCAAAACTCTGTCAAAGATGTCATGAGCAGATGATTCCTAATAAATTAATCGCATTTCCCCTTCAAATGTATGAAGATAATGAATTTATGCGTGAATTAATAAGACGTCTTAATCTTGGTGATTTTGTGTTATTAGAAGTCATACTTCCAACACTTCATCAAGGGCTTCTAAAATTTAAATCAGATATTAAAGAGTTAATCGCTTATGATGTAGACGATCAGTTAAGTGAAATCTTACTAGAAGCATTACAGTTTAAAGGAGAGGGGGGAAAGACTATAAAAATAACATCTATGATACCTGAAAAAATAGAACAAGAAGGATTTATTAGTATTTTGTGAGAGGTTTTTGGAATATTTTTGCCTATAAATGCTTACAATTATATAAGTCACTTTTAGACACAAATGGTGTTTTAAAGCAGTGTTTGATGATTCGATAAGAGTGATTCGACAAGGGCTACAAACATCTGATAAAAAAATCGTTACACAAATAGACAAGTTTTTTAAAACGCTTTCTTTTTCCAAATGTTTGTAGTATAATAAAGGTACATCAGATAGATAGGAGTGATTCTAATGAGAATTCAAATCAGGGGAGCTAATCGTTTCGTTGTAACAGAGGCTATTAAAAATTACATTGAGGATAAAGTAGGTAGCTTACAACGTTTCTTACCAAATAATCAAGATTTAGAAGCCCGTGTTTACATTAAAATCTATGATGTCATCCAAAAAGTTGAAGTAACGATTCCAGGAAATCAGTTCATTTTACGTGCTGAAGAAGAAAATGATGATTTATATGCAGCAATTGATTTGGTTGTAGATAAATTAGAAAGACAAATTCGCCGTAATAAAACAAAAGCTAATAAAAAAATTCGTGAACGTGAAGGAATCAGCGATTACTTTGTAACGGTTGATGATACACCAGTCACTCATCAAGCGGAGGATGAAGTCCCTTATAAAGTGAAAAATGTTCATTTAAAACCGATGGATGTAGAAGAAGCGATTATGCAATTGGATTTACTAGGACACGATTTCTATGTGTATCGTGACATGGCAGTAGATGCCGTATGTGTGGTTTATCGTCGTAAAGATGGTAAGTACGGTGTCATTGAAACAAATAATTAATTTTCGATAATAATTTAGAGGCTATCTAATTAGATAGTCTCTTTGATGTGCATATAAAATTTGATTTAAAAAGATGCTTAAAAAGCTGCCAGAGGCAGCTTTTTAAGTTAATTTTAGTGATAAAATGGGTGTGTATTCTCATTTTAGTATGTATTTCATTAATTAAAGTATGTTATTAGTTGAAATAATCATATTTCTGTACGTAAATTACCCAAATGGGGGGGTGATTTTTTATGTACATGTTCTCTTAAAAGTGGTAACATTATGTTAATAAAATAATTGTAAACAATATACAAATTAATAAATTATTTTCAAATGATATTTTTTACACTTATTTAATACTATATTTAAAGGTATGTAGCTAATTTTTTAGTGACGATATAGAAACAAGGAGCGATGATGATGATTGCAGCAATTAAAAAAATGTTAGACCCAAGTGTCAAAGTATTAAAGCGTGCTGATAAATTAGCAGATGAGGTTATTGCATTAGAACCACATATGCAACAATTAACAGATGAGCAACTTCAAAATAAAACATTAGAGTTTAAAGAGCGAATTGAAAAAGGTGAATCATTAGATGATTTATTAGTTGAAGCTTTCGCTGTTGTACGTGAAGCCTCAACACGTGTGCTTGGTATGACACCATTTAAAGTGCAAATTATTGGGGGAATTGCATTACATGGTGGTAATATTGCAGAAATGAGAACTGGGGAAGGAAAAACATTAACTTCTACGATGCCAGCTTACTTAAATGCGTTATCTGGTAAAGGGGTTCATATCATTACTGTCAATGAATATTTAGCGAGTCGTGATGCTCGTGAAATGGGTGAGTTATACCGTTGGCTTGGCTTAACTGTTGGATTAAATTTAGTTGGAATGTCTTCTGAAGAGAAGAAGGCTCAATATGCATGTGATATCATGTATTCAACGAACAATGAGTTAGGATTTGATTATTTACGTGATCATATGGTGCTTTATGCAAAACAAATGTGTCAACGTAAATTAAATTATGCGATTGTCGATGAGGTCGATTCAATTTTAATCGATGAGGCTCGTACACCGTTAATCATTTCAGGTGGACAAAAACGTACAGCCAATCTTTATGTTTTAGCTGACCGCTTTGTTAAGTCATTACGTGATGAAGAAGATTATAATATTGATATTAAAACGAAAAATATTCAGTTAAATGAAGGCGGGATTGAAAAAGCAGAACGTGCTTTCCGCATTGATAACTTATATGATATTAAACATGCTGTATTATTACACCATATTAATAATGCATTAAAAGCAAACTTTGTTATGACACGTGATGTTGATTATGTGGTTCAAGATGGAGAAATCGTAATTGTTGACCAGTTTACAGGACGTTTGATGAAAGGACGTGCTTATTCAGAAGGTCTTCATCAAGCGATTCAAGCTAAAGAAAATGTTCAAATTAAGCAAGAGACTTCAACATTAGCAACGATTACATTCCAAAACTTATTCCGTCTATACAATAAGTTATCAGGGATGACAGGGACTGCTAAAACAGAAGAGGAAGAATTCCGTAACATTTATAATATGATGGTTGTTGAAGTGCCAACAAACCGTCCAATCGCGCGTATTGATGCACCAGATTTAGTTTATAAAGATGTCAATGCAAAGTTCAACGCGGTAGTAGAGGAAGTCGTAAATCGTCATAAAACAGGACAACCTGTATTACTTGGAACAGTTGCAGTTGAAACATCAGAATATATTTCTCAGTTGTTAAAACGTAAAGGGGTTCCTCATAACGTTTTAAATGCGAAAAACCATGAGCGTGAAGCAGAAATTATTATGGATGCTGGTAAAAAAGGTGCTGTTACGATTGCAACAAACATGGCAGGTCGTGGGACTGACATCAAATTAACAGATGAAATTAAGGCTTTAGGTGGATTAGCTGTTATCGGGACAGAACGTCATGAGTCTCGTCGTATTGATAATCAGTTACGTGGACGTTCTGGACGTCAAGGAGATCCTGGATATACACGCTTCTATTTATCATTCCAAGATGAATTAATGCGTCGTTTCGGTTCTGATCGCATGCACGAAATGGTTGATAAATTAGGAATGGATCCAAATGAACCGATTGAAAGTAAAATGGTAACAAAAGCCGTTGAATCTGCACAAAAACGTGTTGAAGGTAATAACTATGATATGCGTAAAAATTTATTAGAGTATGATGATGTTATCCGTCGTCAACGTGAAGTGATTTATGGGCAACGTCAAGATATTTTAGAAACTGAAGATTTAACATCAGTAATCTTTGCGATGATTGATTCTTCAATCACACGTTTAGTAGAACAATTTGCTCCAGCGGAAGCCTCTGATGCTAAATCATCAACTGAGTATAATTATGAAGGGTTATTAAACTACTTAAATACAAACTTATTCCCAGTTGATCATGTAGAAAAATCTCAGCTTGAAGGAAAATCAACAAGTGAGATGATTGAATATATTGCAACTCTTGTGAAGGATAATTACCGTCAAAAAGAGGAATCAATTGATCCATCAATCTTCCATGAGTTCCAAAAAGTTATTGTTTTACGTGTTGTTGATACGCATTGGATGAATCATATTGATGCAATGGATGCTCTTCGCCAAGGAATTCATTTACGTTCTTATGGACAAATTAATCCACTTCATGAGTATCAATCTGAAGGGTTTGAAATGTTCAATCGTTTAATTGAACGTATTGAAGATGATGTCACTCGTTACATTTTACGTGCTGAGATTCGCCAAAACTTACAACGTGAGGAAGTAGCGAAACCAACAGCTACAAATAGTGGAAAAGAAGAGAAAAAACGCCCGGTAACACGTCAAGCTGATAAAGTGGGACGCAATGATGAGTGTCCATGTGGTAGTGGGAAAAAATATAAACAATGTTGTGGACAAGAACACTAATTGGATAGATTGAAATCATAGTTCAACTGATGTTTTAAATATCAGTTGAACTTGTTTTTCGTTTAAGAAGGAATTACTATCTACCAAACGATTAATAAGATAGAGATTGAAGAATAGTCTTGGTTATTCAAATAATTTGATATAAAGTAGAACTATAGTCTCATTAAAGTTTTCTTAAATGATGCATAAGTTAATAAAAGTTGACATGAAGAAGTGGTGACGATAATGGAAATTCATGAAATAAGATCAGAGATTAAGAAAATGTCTGAGCGTATCAATCAATTTAAAGATTCGTTGAACGTTGAGCAAAAAGAAGCGGAAATTAAAGAGTATGATGATCAAATGCAGGTAGCAGGATTTTGGGATGACCAACGTAAGGCCCAAGAAGTTATTAATGCAGCGAATGCAATTAAAGATAAAGTTAATACATTTTACTCGTTAGAAGGCGAAGTAGAAGAGTTGGCCGTGGCATTTGAATTAATTTTAGAAGAACCGGATGCTGATTTACAAGCTGAATTAGAATCACAAATTGAAGAAGTTTCGGAACATTTAAACAAATTTGAATTAGAAATTTTATTAAGTGGACCTTATGATGCTAATAATGCAATTTTAGAGTTACATCCAGGGGCAGGTGGAACAGAATCTCAAGATTGGGCTGAGATGTTATATCGTATGTATACTCGATATGCTGAGCGTAAAGGATTTAAAATCGAGGTTCTTGATTACCTTGTCGGAGAAGAAGCCGGAATTAAGAGTGTGACGATTAAAATTAAAGGAACAAATGCATTTGGATACTTTAAAGCAGAGCGTGGTGTTCATCGTTTAGTCCGTATTTCACCATTTGATTCAGGAGGGAGACGACATACTTCATTCTGTTCATGTGATGTGATGCCTGAATTTTCAGGGGATATTGATATCGAAATTCGTGCAGAAGATTTAAAAATCGATACATATCGTGCCAGTGGAGCTGGTGGACAACATATTAATACAACTGATTCAGCTGTTCGTATTACTCATATTCCAACGAATACGATTGTAACGTGTCAAAATCAACGTTCACAAATTAAAAACCGTGAAGCAGCGATGGAGATGTTAAAATCAAAATTATATCAACGTAAGCTTGAAGAACAAGAAGCAGAGTTAGCAAAAATCCGTGGTGAAGTGAAAGAGATTGGATGGGGAAGTCAAATCCGTTCATATGTTTTCCACCCGTATTCACTAGTTAAAGATCACCGTACTTCATATGAAGTAGGGAACGTTCAATCAGTCATGGATGGAGACTTAGATGGATTTATTGATGCTTATTTACGATATTCAATTTAATACTTCATCATGATTTGACGAAAGTATAGTAGATGAGGCATAATAATTTAATAAGAATAACCCCTTCTTAACTAATGAAGTTCAGAGGGGGTTAAGTCTTTCAATGAGATAGTGTTAGTCAAAGGAGTGTGTTTTAAATGAAGAAAATTCCTAGCTTTACTGTAAATCATGAAGATTTATTACGTGGAATTTATGTTTCACGTCAAGATGTCATTGGAGAAGAAGTTGTGACAACTTTTGATATTCGTACAAAATTACCAAACCGTGAGCCTGTTATGAATAACGCTGAAATTCATACAATTGAACATTTAGCAGCAACGTTTTTACGTAACCATGCAACGGCAGCTGAGCAAACCATTTATTTTGGCCCAATGGGATGCCGTACAGGGTTTTATTTAATTTTAAAAGGTGATTTAAAATCAGGTGACGTTGTAGATTTAATTAAGGAAACCTTTGAATTTGTTGCGACTTATGAAGGTGAAGTTCCAGGAGCAAGTGCTCGTGACTGTGGAAACTATTTAGATATGAATTTGCCAATGGCTAAATATGAGGCCCAAAAATTCCTTGAAAATACATTAAATGTTATTAAAGAAGAGAACTTAGTTTATCCAGCTTAATATAAAAAGCATCTTTTCAAATAGGAAAAGATGCTTTTTTGTTCCAAAAAAAAACTCTTTATGGTTAAACAGATAAAGATAATATGTAAACAGTGTAAAAGTTGAAGGGAAATCGTCGACATATTATACTATTATCTCTCTTTGTATGCTAAAATATTATTATTGTTATTATTTTTTTACAAAGATGTGGATAACATTTGTTATTTGTTGGCAATTGTCGTATAAAAAATGTAAGTGTCGATTAGTATGTTATAATAAATTCGATTCTACAAGAGATAGGTGGGGAGATTATGATTGAATTTATAAATGTAAATAAAAAGTATGCGAATGGAGTTATTGGACTTCATAATATTAATATAAATATCGAAAGTGGCGAGTTCGTTTTTGTAATCGGACCAAGTGGTGCTGGTAAGTCATCATTCTTGAAAATGATTAATCGTCAAGAACAAGCTACAGGTGGACAAATTATAGTAAATGGTCATGATGTGACAAAGTTAAGTCGATTCAAAGTACCAAAATTACGTCGTGAAATTGGAGTCGTATTCCAAGATTTTAAATTATTACAGAAACTAACGGTTTATCAAAATGTTGCATTTGCTTTAGAAGCCATTGGTCTTCCAGCAAATGAGGTGCGTGAAAAAGCAATTAAAGCAATCGAATTAGTTGGATTAAAAAGTAAAATGCGTTTCTATCCAAATCAGTTGTCTGGTGGAGAGCAACAACGTATTGCAATTGCTCGTGCGATTGCCAATAATCCAGCGATTATTATTGCCGATGAACCAACAGGAAACCTAGATCCTGAAAATTCTGAACAAATTGTTTCTATTCTTAAAAAATTAAATAGCGAAGGTAAAACGATTATTATGGCGACGCATGATCATGAGTTGATTTTTGAATCAGATTGTCGTGTCCTAACCGTTGATCATGGAACAATTTTTAGTGATGAGGTGAAGGGATATTATGATGCTAATTAGACAACTTTTCCGTTATATTCGTGATGGATTAAAGAATATTTGGCGTAACTTATTTATGTCGATTTCTTCAATCTTTACGTTAACGATTACTTTAAGTTTATGTTCATTATTTGTTTTATTTGCTCATAATTCAAATGAATTTACAGAGCAATTAGAAAATGAAATTAAAATCTTTGTTGAATTTGATAAAGTGGCAACACCAGAACAAATTCAATCTACAATTGACACGATAGAACAAAACTCTTATGTAGTTGATGTTGAGTACACAACTAAAGAGCAAAACTATCAAGATTTTATCGATCGTATTGGTAACGATGATCCAGAGTTAGCTGTTTTCTTTGAAAATACAAGCGATGAAAATCCATTAGTTGGGACATTAGTTGTATCAGCCGACGCTGTTAATCATGTCGATCAAGTTGCTAAAGAAATTAAAGAGATGTCTAATATTAGCTATGTCGATTATGGTGAAGAATCATCATTAGCAGCTTTTGCTAATATTACAAAAATGATTCGTGAATCATTCTCATGGATTGTAGTAGTATTATTAGTATTAGCAGTCTTTTTAATTCAAAATACAATCAAATTAACAATTTATGCTCGTAAAAATGAGCTTAAGATTATGAAGTTAGTCGGGGCTTCTGCTACTCATGTTACTGTACCATTCTTAGTAGAAGGGTTAATTATTGGGGTGCTTGGAGCTATTGGACCGATTTTGTTTACAGTTTTTGGATATCAATACTTATATGAATTATTTGGTGGAGTCTTAGTCATTCCAATGTTCCAATTAACTGCACCACTTCCGTTAGTGTATACTTTATCATTTGGAATTGGAATTATTTCAATTGCTATTAGTTTAATCGGAAGTTTCTTCGCCGTAATTCGTTACTCATTAAAAATTTAATGATTAAATGAGGAAGGAGGAACTTTCGTGGTTAAAAAACTTTTAATTAGCTTAACCGTGTTAACGGCATTGCATTTTGCACCTAAGCAGAATTTAACTGCCGAGGCAACAACAACATGTACAACAACTGAAGAATGTGATGCATTAATTAACCAGGCCCAAAGTCAAATTTCAGATATTAAAAATCAACAAAATGATGCACAGCAGGAATTGAATGCCGTTCAAGAAGATATTGGGGCAATACTTGATAAAATCTCGATGACAGAGAATGCGATTTCTTCTTATATGCAACAAATTAAACAAAAAGAAAGTGAGATTTCGACTAGTGAGAATCAAATTGAGCAACTAGAGGGTCAAATTTCTGAATTGAAAGAAATTGTAGGTGAGCGTGCGCGAGTTTCACAACGATTATCTCGTACAAATACGATTTTAGAAGTTATTTCTCAATCAACAAGTATCGTTGATTTTATTAAAAACTTACGTGTTGTGACACACTTTGCTGAAAGTGATGCAGAGGCAATGGATCAATTAAAATCTTTAGTGTCAGAACAACAAAACTTATTATCTTCTCTTAAAGTTCAAAAGGAAGAATTAGCTGCAAGCAAAGCAAGTTTAGAACAAGAGCGTGCAAATTTAGAGGCTTATGAAGAAAAACTTCAAAGCCAGAAGGCAGCTATTGCAAAGCAAATTCAAGAATTAGAGAGTGAACGTTTATCTCAAGCTGAAATTATTGCAATTGCAGAAGAACAAAAGAATTTATTAGTTTCTCAGACATCAGGCGGATTTATTATTCCATTAAAAACAGGATATGTAAGTTGTGAGTTTATGTGTTATTCAAATCATACTGGAATTGACTTAGGAAACTCAGGTGATACATCAACCCCAGTTTTAGCAGCAGCATCTGGAACAGTTATTCGTTCAGGCTGGCATGCAGCTTATGGATGGCATGTTATGATTTCACATAATATGGATGGAAAAATAATTACAACTGTTTATGCACATATGCACTCAAAACCTTTAGTATCTGTCGGACAACAGATAAATCAAGGGACGCAACTTGGAACCATGGGGAACACTGGTAACTCCTTTGGGGCCCATTTACACTTTGAAATGTATGATGGTTATTATAATTATCCTTATGCGGTTAATCCACGTAAGTATATTAATTTCCCATCTAGATGGTAACGAAAAGATGAGCCAATTGGCTCATTTTTTTTTACACTATTAAATAAGAATGTGTTTATAAATGGAGATTTAGTCTTTTTATACGTCTTTTCCTCATTTTAATCTAATTTATTCCATTTTATAGTCATGACAATGTTACTAAAAATTGATAAAATAAAGATAAACCGATAAAGTCTACATTATTTGGAATAGATAGGAAATACTATAGAGGTTATATTCGTTCCGTTGAATGGAAAAGGAGTGATATGATGAAACGAAATAAAACGTTTCTCATCATTGGAAGCTTTAGTCTAGGTGTAGTCGTAACTTTAATTTTATCGTTAGTATTTAAACCTGCTACGCAAGTACAAACGATTGTCTCACCTTCTAATTACGGTGAAACATCTTCAGTTACTCAAGTTTATGACGCATTGAAAACATATTATTATTTTTATGATGGTGATGATCAAGCTTTAATTGATGGGGCTATTTCTGGAATGATTAGTTCATTAGATGATCCACACTCTACGTATTTTACGATGAGTGACTACGAAAACTTTGTTGAGCATCTAGAAGAAACTTATTCAGGTATTGGCTGTGAAGTAACAAGTATTAATGGTTATACAATGATTGTGTCACCATTTCCAGATTCTCCTGCAGATGAAGCTGGGATTTTAGCCAATGATTTAGTTGTTGAAATTGATGGCGAGAACGTTGTAGGACAAAACTTACAAGAAGTAACTAATAAGATTAAAGGCCCTGTGGATACAACGGTCACTTTAGGTATCCAACGTAACGATAATCCGGAATTAATTTATATTGAAGTCCAACGACGCGCAATTGAACAAGAAACAGTTAAAACTGAATTAATGACCATTGGAGATAAAAAGATTGGATATTTACAGGTGACAACATTTGGTGAAAATACAGCGAATGAATTTAAAGAAGGAATTGAGTCACTTGAAAATCAAGGAATGGAATCCTTAGTTGTTGATTTACGTAACAATTCAGGAGGATATTTAACAAGTGTTGTTGAAATGGTTGATTATATTTTACCGCCAGACAAAGTCGTTACAACGATTGAAAATCGTGAAGGTAAAGGAACTCAATATATGACAAGTTCTGAGGGGAAAGATTATGAAGTTGTTACGTTAATTAACGAAGGAAGTGCTTCTGCATCCGAAATATTTGCCGCTGCGATGAAAGAGGCAGGCGGATATCCCGTTATCGGAACAACATCATATGGAAAAGGAACCGTTCAAGTTTCAATGCCACTTGATGATCATTCTTCATTAAAATTAACAACACAAGTTTGGAAAACACCAGATGGAAATTGGATTAACGAAGTAGGGGTAGAACCTACTCTAGTTGTTGAAGCGCCAGAATTTTATTACTACTATCAAGTCTACTTAACAGATGGAAAATCTTTAGAGTATGACATGGTAGATAGTTCTATAGCGAATGCACAAAATATTTTAACAGCCTTAGGTTATCAAGTTGGACGCCATGATGGATATTATGATAAATCAACAGTATCAGCTGTTGAAAACTTCCAAGCAGATAATGAAATTCTAGTCACAGGAATTATTGATAATAAAACAGCAAGTGAATTAACATTAGCTTTACGTAATAAAGTTCGTGATAAACAATATGATACTCAATTACAAACAGCACTTGAAGTTTTAATACAAGAATAACAAGGACGCTCGCCACATAAAAGTGGTGAGTTTTTTTGTTAACGAAAAAGGTTTAAAGTAATGTTAAAAGTGGAAAGATTTAATAATGAGATAAAGGGATTGTGTTTGAATACTGGACGTTAGCATTTTGTTTGTTAAATAATTTTTAACTGCTAGGTCAAAAAATTTTAGTATAAAGATAGAATATCTTATTTCCTATCAGTTACGGAAAAACATGAATTCCATAGCATAGATGACTTAGTATTAAAAGGATTAGGGGAGTAAGTCGTTTTAATACTATGAATTGTTTATCGTCTTGTATATAGAGATAGTACGTGTGTTTTAGGTATGATATAATGGGGATAATGTGAGGTGACGTTTAATGCCAAATAATAAGTTTGAAATTGTTTCGAAATACTCTCCATCAGGTGATCAACCAAAGGCAATTAAGCAACTAGTTGAGAATATTGAGCATGGAGTTAAAGAACAAGTTTTGCTTGGAGCAACTGGAACGGGTAAGACATTTACGATTGCAAATGTTGTTCAAGCTGTTAATAAGCCAACTTTAGTACTGGCGCATAATAAAACATTGGCTGGTCAGCTGTATAGTGAGTTAAAAGAATTTTTCCCAAATAATGCGGTTGAGTATTTTGTTAGTTATTATGATTACTATCAACCAGAAGCCTACGTTCCATCTTCAGATACATTTATTGAAAAAGATGCGAAGACAAATGATGAAATTGATAAATTACGTCACTCGGCAACTGCTGCCTTATTAGAACGAAATGATGTAATTGTAGTTGCTTCAGTTTCGTGTATTTATGGGATTGGAGATCCTGAAGAATATAAGAGTATGATGGTTTCGATTCGTGTCGGAATGGAAATGGAACGTAATGATTTATTAAAAGAGCTTGTTCGTATTCAGTATCAGCGTAATGATATTGATTTCCACCGTGGGACGTTTAGAGTTCGAGGTGATATCGTAGAAATTTTACCGATTGCAACAGAGAAGAATGCGATTCGTATTGAGTTCTTTGGAGAAGAAGTTGATCGTATTCGTGAAATTGATACGTTGACGGGTGAAGTGTTAAGTGAACGTAAACATGTTGTCATTTTCCCAGCTTCTCACTTCGTAACAGGTGAAGAGCGTATGAAAATCGCTCTTAAGAATATTGAAGAAGAATTAGAGCAACAAATTGAATATTTTAAGTCGGAAGAAAAGTTAATTGAAGCGCAACGAATTGAGCAACGTACGCGTTACGATTTAGAGATGATGGCTGAGATGGGATTCTGCTCTGGAGTCGAGAATTATTCTGGTCCATTATCACTTCGTGAACGTGGAGCAACTCCGTATTGCTTACTTGATTTCTTCCCAGATGATTGGTTGTTAGTAGCGGATGAATCACATGTGACGCTACCTCAGGTCAGAGGAATGTACAATGGTGACCGTGCGCGTAAAGAGACACTTGTGAATCACGGATTTAGATTACCTTCAGCTCTTGATAACCGCCCGTTACAATTTAATGAATTTGAAGAAAAAATTCATCAGGCGATTTATGTTTCTGCAACACCAGGTGATTATGAGTTAGCCCGTACAGATAAAGTGGTTGAGCAAATTATTCGTCCAACTGGATTACTTGATCCAATTATTGAGCTTCATCCAAGTCGTGGACAAATTGATCATTTAGTGGGTGAAATCTATAAACGTATTGAAAAAAATGAGCGTGTTTTAGTGACAACATTAACGATTAAAATGTCAGAAGAGTTAACGAATTATTTAAAAGAACTTGGAATTAAAGTCGCTTATTTACATTCTGAAATTAAGACGCTTGAGCGTATTGAGATTATTCGTGATTTACGTGTTGGAACTTATGATGTTTTAGTCGGAATCAACTTACTTCGTGAAGGACTTGATATTCCAGAGGTATCCTTAGTCGCTATTTTAGATGCAGATAAAGAAGGATTCTTACGTAGTGATCGCTCATTAATCCAAACGATTGGACGTGCTGCGCGTAATGCAGATGGTCGTGTTATTTTATATGCAGATAAGATGACCGGTTCAATGCAACGTGCGATTGAAGAAACCAGTCGTCGTCGTGAAATTCAAGAGAATTTCAATGAAGAACACGGCATTATTCCAATGACAATTCGTAAAGATGTTCGAGATGTGATTCGAGCGACTGAGGTTGTTGAGAAAGAAGCTAAATATGATAAGAAAATGTCGCGTAAAGATAAAGAAAAACTGATGGCTAAATTAGAAAAAGAAATGAAGGAAGCTGCTAAAGCACTTGACTTTGAAACAGCTGCAACGTTACGTGATGCAATGCTTGAATTAAAAATTGAATTAGGCTTATAATAAGATAATGAGGAAGAATTTGTTAACGTCTTATTGGTATAGAAAACCTTGAGGTATACAACATTGTCGGACATTTAGTAAGGAAAGAGGTAAAGATATGGAAAGTTTACGTGAATTATATAAAGTGGGAAATGGACCATCGAGTTCTCATACAATGGGTCCAGCACGTGCAGCAAAAGTTTTTATGGGACGTTATCCAGAGGCTTCATCTTATGAGGCAGTTTTATATGGAAGTTTAGCGGCAACAGGTGAAGGGCACCTAACTGACTATATCATTATTAAAACTATGGATCCAAAGCCTGTTAAAATTACATGGCGTCCAGAAGACTTCCGTCCATTCCACCCAAATGCCATGCAATTTATTGCGTATAACGAGGCAGGTGAGGCATTAGGAGATTGGACTGTTTATTCTGTTGGAGGAGGATCAATTATTGAGGAAGGACAAGGGCGCAATGAAGTAGTAGCGGCTTATCCAGATTCAACAATGGCTGATATTTTAAAAGTGTGTGAAGAGAAAAATTGGACATTAGCAGACTATGTCTATGAGCATGAATCGGATATTAAACCTTATTTAGTTGAGATTTTAACGGTGATGCGTGAAACGTTAGAGAATGGTTTAAAGGCTGAGGGAAATTTACCTGGAAAACTAAATTATCCACGTCGTGCTAAACAGTTTCATGAGCATGCTAAATCAATGCCAGAAGATTTATCAGTTTTAATTTATGCTTATGCTTTAGCCGTGTCTGAACAAAATGCGAGTGGAGATGTTGTTGTAACGGCTCCAACTTGTGGAGCATCTGGTGTCATTCCGGGAACCTTATTTGCGCTTCAACAATTTGAAGGATATAGTGATGATCAATTAGTTGATGCATTAGCAGTAGCAGGATTAATTGGAAACTTAATTAAAACAAATGCTTCAATTTCAGGAGCAGAGGTTGGATGCCAAGGTGAGGTAGGTTCTGCTTGTTCAATGGCAGCAGCAGCTGTTGCTTATTTAAAAGGGGCTTCAAACTTACATTGTGAGTATGCAGCAGAAATTGGACTTGAACATCATTTAGGAATGACATGTGATCCTGTCTTTGGTTACGTTCAGGTTCCTTGTATTGAGCGTAATGCGGTTGCAGCTAAACGTGCCTATGATGCAGCTAAATATGCCATGTTAACAGATGGATATCATACAATTACACTTGATCAAGTGATGCAAACCATGAAAGAGACAGGTCACGACTTAATGGCGAAGTATCGTGAAACAGCACAAGGTGGTCTTGCAAAACATTTTGCAGAATGCTAAGCCGACGTGTGGTATAATAAGTTGTAAATGAAAAAAATCATAACATCCTAAGATGATACTTATAAACAAATCATGAAAAGGGAGTGATCGTATGGCAACAGAGAAAAAGAAAAACACAACGAACGAAAAACCAAAGACTCAGACGTCTAAAGGAAAGAAAGCTCGTAGTAAAAATGAGATTGCCTTATATAGTTTTATTGGAGTCTTAGCGGTTGTAACGGTTTTATTTGCTTACAATGTCATCAGTTATTTTTATATTGAACCCACTAAAGCAGCAGGAAAACCGCAATATGGTGACCGTTTAGATGGTTTAGTGACAATTGATCAATCAATTATAAATGATGCACAGTCTTATGGAAGTGGTCTATCCGGTGTACAATCTGTTAATATTACGGTTGAAGGAATGATTGTTTATATTGATGTTCGTGTTGATTCAACAACAGCACTTACGACTGCTCAGGCAAACACTGAGAAGATTTCAGATTATTTAATCGATGCAATGGATAAAGCTAATGCAAATTCTTCACAGGCCTATAACTTCCAATTAGTTGTGGCAAATGAAGATCCTAAGACATTAGTTGATACAAATCGTGCAGAAGAATTAGATTATATTAAACAACATGACGTTGCAATTGTTGAGCAAGTTGTAGGATATGCTGAAGAATATCCTACAGTAGCTAATATTGAGCGTGCTAACAAAAATATCGCTTATATGCAAACGAGTTATCCTGAAGAAGCAGCCGCTTTTCAAAAACGTGTGGATGCTTTAACAGAGTTAACTGCAGAACAAGAAGAAGCATTAGGTGAAATTCCAACGCTAGAAGTAGATAAAGAAATTAAACCTTCAAGTATTGCAGAGTACCCAAGTTGGGGAACATTAAATCCTGAGACAGGAAAATATGATTGGAAATAGTAAAAGGCAGGGGAGGCTTATTTTAGTCTCCCTCTCTTTGTGAATAAAGGTGATAGAAAAATGTCGAAAAAAAGTGTACCAGTAGTAAAAAATGAATATTATGATGTAAAAATTGAAAGTTTAACACATGACGGTTTAGGTGTTGCTAAAATTGATGGTTTCCCTATTTTCGTGACAAATGCACTAGTAGGCGAAGAAGTTAATATGAAAGTAACATTAGTTAAAAAAACGTATGCCATTGGACGTGCAGTTGATTTATTTGTCGAGAGTCCTGACCGTGTGACGCCGCCATGTAAAATTTATAAACAATGTGGTGGATGTCAAGTTCAGCATCTAAATTATCCAGGACAACTTCAAATGAAATATGATACAGTTGTAAATCAGTTCAAACGCATTGGTCATATTGAAGATGCGAATATTTTACCGACCATCGGAATGGAGGAACCTTGGCGTTATCGTAATAAAACGCAGGTGCCATTTGGTTTAGCTAATGGTGATGTAGTGGCTGGGTTCTATCAAAAACGAAGCCATGAGATTATTGATATGCGTCATTGTTTAATTCAAACTGAAATTTCAGATGAAATTATTCATGAGATGCGTGGAATTTGTCGTGATTTAAAACTAAGTCCGTATAATGAGGAGTCGAATACTGGTATTTTACGCCATGTCATCGTGCGCACAGGATTTAAGACGGATGAGATTATGGTTATTTTAGTGACACGTAAAGAGAAAATCATTAATATGGATCGTATTGTGTCACGCTTATTAGAAAAATTCCCTCAGATTAAAGTTATTGCTCAAAATATTAATCCAAACGTAACAAATGCTATTTTAGGTGAGAAAACAAACATCATTTACGGTGAAGGATATATTTATGATGAAATGAACGGAATTCGTTTCGCCATTTCACCACGTTCATTCTATCAAGTTAACCCTGTTCAAACCGAAACACTTTACTCTAAAGCCGTTGAATTTGCAGGACTAACAGGAGAAGAAATCGTATTCGATGCTTACTGTGGAATCGGAACGATTACATTATTCTTAGCACAACATGCCAAAAAAGTTTATGGGGTTGAAATCATTCCTGAAGCCATTGCCGATGCAAACATGAATGCTAAATTAAATGGATTCGAAAATACAGAATTTGCAGTAGGAAAATCAGAAGAAGTTATTCCAGCTTGGATCGAACAAGGAATCGTTCCAGACGTCATCGTCGTCGATCCACCACGTAAAGGATGCGATAAAACATTACTAGACACAATGCTAGAAGCAGCACCAAAACGCATCGTCTACGTGTCATGCGATTCATCAACACTAGCCCGCGACGTTAAAATTCTAGTAGACGGTGGATACCAACTAGAAGTCGCACAACCTGTAGATATGTTCCCTCAGACAAGTCACGTAGAAGTAGTGGCTCTGCTTACACGTAAAAACGTGTAAGCAGTTAGCACTACTCTATGCAATAGTTTCACCATGAAGATGAGCTGAAAAGCGAAATCTAAATGGCATGAAGCCACTTGCGTGAGACCAATATTAGAAGAAATTTTGGTGTGGATAAGCGCACTCCATGCAAGGTTCATCCAAGAAAGTGAGCTACAGGTGAAACTTGATTGGTTATGAGCTACTACGCGAAGTGGTCCTCAGTAAATGACTCGCTCTACGAAGTAAGCTATTATCACTCCTGAGTTTGTATCTTTGCGAAATGAGATAGTCAATATAAGTAACGTTATAAAAAATCGAGTATAAAAAACCTCCATAATATCAATTATAATGATTAGATTGGAGGTTTTTTTATGCGAAAATTAGAGAATGCAATAGCTCTTGTCACGTCTTCAACAAGAGGTATTGGGTTAGCGTGTGCTAAGAAGTTAGCGAGTGAGGGTGCCATTGTTTATATGGGAGTTCGTCGTTTAGAGGTCACTCAAGAAATTTGTGATGAAGTGGCTAAAGAGGGTTTGAAAATGAAGCCTGTCTTTTTTGACGCCTACAACATTGATTCTTATGAAACGATGGTAGAAGAAGTGATTAGGGAACAAGGTAAGATTGATATTTTAGTTAATAATTTTGGAACTGGAAGACCGGAAGTAGATTTAGATTTAGTTAGTGGAGATGAGAAAGCTTTTTTTGATATTTTAGAAGCGAATATCGGATCAGTTTATCGTATCTCTAAACTGGTGATTCCTCATATGATTAAACAAGGAAAAGGAAGCATTGTTAATATTTCATCGATTGGTGGAACGGTCCCAGATATTTCTCGTATTGGTTATGGTGTTTCAAAAGCAGGCGTTAACAATATAACTCAACAAATCGCTATGCAGTATGCGCGCTATAATATAAGATGTAATGCGGTATTACCAGGTTTAACAGCAACCGATGCAGCTCTTGATAATATGCCAGAACAATTTATTAAGTCTTTCTTATCGCATGTTCCTTTAAATCGCATGGGAACACCTGAAGACATGGCGAATGCGGTTCTATTTTTCGCTAGCGATGATTCTTCTTATGTAACGGGGCATATTATGGAGGTATCAGGTGGTTATCATTTAGGAACACCACAATATGCTGATTTTGTTGGTCGTAAAGTAGTTGAGGAAAAGTAAATAAAAATCCCACTGAAAAGATATGTCAGTGGGATTTTTATGATAGATGTCAAAAAACTGGTAATAAAAAATACAATGAATATAATATTATTAGAAAGTGAGCATTTTAGTTTTCTAGCAAAAAAAGGGGTTATACAATGAGTCATGAAAAGTTGTTTGAAAATAAGTCAATTCAACATTTGATTGTTCTATTTTCATTTCCAACTATTTTTTCTTTAGTTTTGGAGTCATTCGTTTCAATGATTGATACAGCATTTGCGGGGCACCTTGGAAGTATGAGTAGTATTGCTTTGTCAGCAATGGGGCTTTTAACACCTATCTTACAAATCTTACTAGCAGCTCAACTGATTTTTGGGGTATCCACAAGTATTGTCGTTTCGAAACGATTAGGTGAAAAGAATCAAGAAAAGGTAAATGAAACGTTTACGATTGGATTTTATGGTTGTGGAGTGTTTAGCATTGCTATTTCACTATTAATTTTTTTATTACAAGATCCGTTGCTATTTGTTTTAGGGGCGAGTGGTGAGGTTAGACGGTATGCTTTACAGTATTTAAATTTGGCACTAATTTTCAATATTTTTAATTCGCTCGGTTATATGTTAGTTAATATGATTAGGGTGTTTGGTTATCCTAAAATGGAAATTATTATCGGGGTTATTTCAACGCTCAGTAATGTGTTCTTTAACGTGCTCTTTACGTTTATTTTAGGACTTGGATTTATTGGGATTGCCTTTGCTACACTAACAAGTAGTGTCATCTACTTTAGTTGCGCCGTTTTATTTTTAATGCACAAAAAACTGTGGATGAAGAAGGTCCATTTAACTATTAATCCATCGAAAGAGATTTTGATTTCTATTATTAAAATTGGATTTGTGCAGTTTTTGATGCAAGCTCTTAATAGTGTCAGTGGCTTTGTTATTAATCGTCGTTTAATTGGACTTGGATATGTTTCGTCAATTGGAGCCTTCGCCATCTGTAATAATATAAATACGGTGATTTTGTTACCATTAATTGGGTTAACACAGGGGAGTCAATCTGTTATTGCGTATTTCCATGGGCGTCAGAACCATCAATCTGAGAGAATAGCGAAACAAAAAATTGTGAATTATAGTTTAATTTATGCTTTGGTAATCACGATAGTCAGTCTCTTATGGACGAGACCGTTATTAATGATTTTTACGAGTGATGAGAGTTTAATCCAGTCTGCGATTCCGATCCTTAGAATTATGGTAGCGGGATTTCCATTTATGGGAATCATTTATACATTGATTACGTTTATGCAAGTATCGAAAGAAGAAGCAAAGGCTAGCCAGTTAGAGGTGGTAAGGCAAATTGTTTTACTCATTCCTTTAGTTATTGTTTTTTCGGTTCTTTTTTCAAGATTTAATATTTTTAATATTTCAGCAGAACAGGGAATGTTCTTAGCTTTTCCTTTAACAAATATGATTATCGTATTGTTTTATTTTAAAAAGATTAAAACGATTTATAAGGATGACTAAACAGCTATTTAGATAGTAAAAAATAAAGGGAGACGGATTTATGAGTAGAAAAAAACAGTTGAAAATGAGTAAAGTTGGATTAGAGCATTTAGAGCAGTACAATCAATTACTGAGATATGTAT
Source organism: Turicibacter sp. (assembly GCF_017941855.1). Classification (NCBI taxonomy): domain Bacteria; kingdom Bacillati; phylum Bacillota; class Erysipelotrichia; order Erysipelotrichales; family Turicibacteraceae; genus Turicibacter; species Turicibacter sp. The sequence continues at coordinate 27,916 of NZ_JAGAVR010000001.1, forward strand.
TTCAGGTGACAGACCAAGAACTTCAAGAAATTGGATGGCAGGAAAAAGAAATGATTCGAGCTAAATCCCCAACGCTTGAGCGAGCAGATGTGATTGGCTGGTTTGATCGGGACCAATTGATTTCGCAAGTTGCGATTTATCCGATGCGTGTCCGTATTTTTAATCAGACATATGATATGGGGGGCGTGACAGGGGTTGGAACTTATCCTGAGTATGCGAACCAAGGACTGATGCATAAATTACTAATAGAAGCGTTAAAACATATGAAAAATCATAACCAACCTATTTCTTATCTTTATCCGTATTCTATTCCTTATTACAGACGCAAAGGATGGGAGATTGTATCAGATAAGATTGTGTATGAAATTAATGATTATCAATTGCCTAAGCATCGACGCGTGAGTGGGGAAGTTGAACGTGTGGATGCTGAAAGTGAAGAAATTAAAAAAGCATATGAACGCTTTGCTTATCAAACTCATGGTGCCTTACTTCGTGATGATTTAGCATGGAATGAATATTTTCTATGGGATAGTGACGATTTAATGGCGGCTATTTATTATAATGAAGCAGGGTTTGCCGATGGGTATATTCTTTATTTTATTAAGGACGAAATTTTTAATATTAAAGATATGATTTTTATAAATGAGGAAGCAAGGACGGGACTTTGGAATTTTATTAGTGCCCATTTTTCAATGATAAAAAAAGTAATTGGAAATACGTATACGGATGAACCATTAGCTTTTTTACTTGAGGATGCCGATATTAAAGAGACCATTTCACCGTATTTTATGGCACGAATTGTTGACTTAGAAAAATTTATTGAACAATATCCATTTAAGCCAGATACGATTGCAAGGGAGTGGACTTTTACAATGGATGATCCGCTTCTTTCGTGGAATCAAGGCTCTTTTACGCTAAGTATTGATACGGAGGGTGTCGGTAAAATCAAACGTACCAGTGTGAAAACAGGGGATCGCATTGATATCCAAACCATGACGACGATGTTACTTGGATATAAGCGTCCTGATTATCTTCATAAGATTGGTCGTTTGAGTTGTAGTTCAAAGACATTAGATATGTTAGAGGATGCGATTGAGCAACAGACACCTTATTTTTCAGATTACTTTTAAAAAATGAAAAAAGCTCTCAAGATTGTTCTTGAGAGCTTTTTTGTAGATTAATTTCAATACTTTCTTATTTTTAACGAACATTTTTCTGGGCTTAATATACTATATATCAAGAGGATTATAGTTAGGAGGGAGATAATGGATTTTCAATTTATAAAAACGTATGCACCGATGTATGTAGAGGCTGCTAAGTTAACCATGAGTATCGCTCTTTTGGGAATCTTATTGTCTACTTTAGTTGGATTTATCTGCTGTTTAATTCGATATTATAAGATTCCAATTTTACAACGTGTGATTGGGATGTATATAGAACTTTCAAGGAATACACCGTTATTAATTCAATTATTTTTTCTATATTTTGGATTACCGAAGTTAGGGATCTTTTTAAGTTCATATGCATGTGGAGTACTTGGATTAACTTTTTTAGGTGGGAGTTATATGGCTGAGGCTTTTCGAAGTGGACTCGAGTCCATTCCTGACATTCAAATGGAGTCGGGATTGAGCCTTGGTTTAACCAAATGGCAAGTCTTATGTTATATTATTTTTCCTCAAGCAGTAGCAGTCTCGCTGCCTGCTTTTAGTGCAAATGTGATTTTTTTAATCAAGGAAACATCTGTCTTTAGTGTCGTTGCATTAGCAGATTTAATGTATGTAGCAAAAGGATTAATCGGGCTTTATTATAAAACTGACGAGTCCTTGTTGATGTTAGTTGTTGCGTATTTAGTACTGTTATTACCTATTTCATTAATTTTAAGTGTTATTGAGAAGAAGGTGCGTTATGGAGGAGTGGGGAATTAATGTTTTATTTGAAGGAAAAAATTTCATTCGATTGTTACAAGGACTAGGAGTGACATTAGAAATTTCTTTGATTTCTGTGATGATTTCAGTTGTTTTAGGCCTTGTAATGGGGATGTTGATGAGAGTGAAGACAAAGGTCGTTCGTCTAATCTGTCGTCTTTATTTAAATACGGTTCGAATTGTTCCACAGTTAGTCTTATTGTTTTTAGCTTATTTTGGTTTGAGTAAATCTTTTGGGATTAATTTATCAGGAGAAGTGGCCTCTATTTTAGTGTTTTCTTTTTGGGGAATTGCTGAAATGGGAGATTTAGTACGAGGGGCTTTAGATTCAATCCCAAAACATCAGTATGAGACAGCGTTGGCGATTGGATTGAATCAGCGTCAAATTTATCAATATATTATTATTCCACAAACGATTAGACGATTACTTCCACAAACGATTAATTTAGTGACGCGTATTATCAAAACGACTTCATTAATTGTTTTAATTGGAGTCGTTGAGGTCGTAAAGGTAGGACAACAAATTATTGAGGCTTCACGACTAACAGTTCCGACGGCAGCTCTTTGGATATATGGGGTTATTTTTCTACTTTATTTTTTAATCTGTTATCCGATTTCATTGGCTGCAACAAAACTAGAAAAGCATTGGGAGGAGTGAGGTGAAGAGATGAGCTCAACGATATTAAAACTAGACCAGATTACAAAAAGTTATGATAATCAGATTATTTTCTCTAATTTGTCATTAGAGATAAAAAAAGGGGAGGTCGTCGTCGTTTTAGGACCTTCTGGCTGTGGAAAAAGTACATTGCTACGATGTATGAATGGATTAGAGAGTATTCAAGCAGGAGAAATTTTATTAGAAGATGAGGTGATTAGCAATCAGCATAAAAAGATGCATTTAGTTAGACAAAAAATTGGTATGGTTTTTCAAAGTTACGAGTTATTTCCACATTTGAATGTGTTGCAAAATATTACGTTAGGTCCTATTAAAGCACAAAATCGGGATAAGGTCGAGGTGGTAAAAGAAGCAGAGCAATTATTAGAACGGGTGGGGTTATTAGAAAAGAAAAATGCTTATCCACACCAACTATCAGGTGGTCAAAAACAGCGTGTTGCGATTGTTCGGGCACTTTGTATGAAACCAGAAATTTTATTATTTGATGAGGTGACGGCTGCGCTTGATCCAGAAATGGTACGAGAAGTATTAGATGTGATGCTTTCACTTGCTAAAGAGGGAAGTACGATGGTCATTGTAACTCACGAAATGCAGTTTGCTCGTGCGATTGCAGATCGAATTATTTTTTTAGATGAAGGACAGATTATTGAAGAAAGTGATCCAGAAACATTTTTTACGAATCCTAAAACGAATCGGGCTAAACAATTTTTAAATCTGTTCACGTTTGAATGAAAGGAGAATTTAGAATGAAAAAAGTTTTTTTATGTTTCATGAGTTTCTTATTAACGTTAGGAATTTTAGGGGCATGCGGTGAATCAAATACTAGTCAATCAGAAGCGAGAAGTATTGAAGAGATTCAAGAGAGTGGAAAAATTATTATTGGTGTCTTTAGTGATAAAAAACCGTTTGGTTATGTTGATTCGAATGGGGATTATCAAGGTTATGATGTTTATTTTGGGAATCGAATTGCACAAGACCTTGGCGTAGAAGTTGAGTACGTACCGGTTGAAGCGGCAAGTCGTGTTGAATATTTAGTGTCTAATAAAGTGGATATTATCTTGGCAAACTTTACAGTGACTGAGGAAAGAAAAGAAAAAGTAGATTTTACTTTACCTTATATGAAAGTGGCACTAGGAGTTGTTTCTCCAGATGATGCGTTAATTACAGATGTCGAACAATTAAATGGGAAAACGCTCATTGTTAGTAAAGGAACAACAGCAGAAACTTATTTTACTGAAAATTATCCAAATGTAAATTTATTAAAATTTGATCAATATAGTGAAGCCTATAATGCGCTACTCGATGGTCGTGGAGATGCTCTTTCGACTGATAATACAGAAGTATTAGCATGGGCACTTGAAAATGAAGGATTTAGTGTTGGAGTTGAATCATTAGGAAGTATTGATACGATTGCAGCAGCTGTCCAAAAAGGCAATGATGAGTTATTAGACTGGTTAAATAATGAGATTGTAGAGCTTGGAAAAGAGGATTTCTTCCATGCCGATTATGAAGAAACATTAGCGCCAGTTTATGGTGATGCGGCAACGCCTGATAATATTGTGGTTGAAGGTGGCGTTATTGAATAATTTTGAATAAGGTATGTCTCATGAGAAAAATTTATCGATGAAGATTTGAGAGTCTTGAAATCTTTTAAACAAATAAAGAGCCTCTTAGGATTGTCTAAAGAGGCTCTTTTTGTATTAATTAAGATATTTGATGTCATTTACAGGATTTAATTCGAATTGAACAGCTTGTTTTTTCTCAATTAATGGGTTCATATCCACACATTGAATACGCATGTTTTGGTAGCTTACCCAGTAATAGCGAAGAGATTCAGAGCACATAACGGCAGTGTAAATCGTGTAATCAAATAAAACGACGCCACTATCATGCTCCGTAATGGTTTTATCTTCGCCAACTTCAACGATCCCCATTGGAAATTGAACGTTTTTAAATGTTTGGAACATATAGGTAACAGCTTCGGTTTCATTTTTTCCTTTGCAGGCGTAATTTTTGAGGAAGGCTAAACGTGTAAATCGAGATGGCGAGCTAAAATCTCCTGGCAGTCCAGCTGCTCCGCTCCCTGAGAAACAGGCTTCAATCGTATCGTCATTCAGTGTAACGCTTGAATAATCGAGACTTCGTATATTGCAGTAATTTAATAAATTGGTACGATGCCAATCGTAATTTGGACTATTTGTTAAGACGCCCATTGAATGTCGGTGAATCTTCAGTTTATCTACATCAGGTTCAATGATGATGGTTTCTCCTGTACGGTCACTAAACATCCAGTGAGTATAACGGATATCCCCGAAGACAGGCTTTGCGATAAGTGTAACATCATTTTCTAATTTTGAAATGACTTCTTCGACGGTAGCACACATACTTAAGAAGTAAGTAACGGCAAAGATAGGTTGTAAGGGGATGGTTCCTTCCTTCACTTCATCAGCATATTTAGCAAACTCACGATAGTAGAGTTGCCCCCCCATTAATCCTTTCTCATTAATGCCTTCAAAAAAAGTTGGAGTTGTTTTTAAGATTAAGGATCCCATTCCTAACACACCATATGAAGAGGTTAACTTGGTTGATTCATCTAGATTTTTTTCAATAGCTGTTCCACAAGCGTAGAAAGTTGTGCCACTTGGAACAAAGGTTATTTTGCTATCTGATGCAATGCGATTGAAATCGAAGTTTCTCCCCCAAAAATGTTTTTGATCCTCACTAATCCAAGATAGCCCGCTACATCCTGCACTCAGAGTTTCTATCGATTACTTTATCTTATTATCGTTCATGATAATCCTCCTATCTTTAGTATATTTAGATACCATTTAGTTTACGCATAACTTGTTTTTTTATCGTTATTGAAATATTTTTATTACCAATTAATACGTAGAAAGCATGAAAGTAGAGAAGTGAAGAAAATGTGATTATATATAGTTAAAAAGTTCAAGATGCGTTAAGCGTCTTGAACTTTTTTGGATTATTCTTGATTTGTTTTAAAGCTTGCTGCAAATTCATGTAAGACATTGTGGACTTCATCTACATGGTTTGGTTTTATTAAGACTGTAATTTGAGGAATAAAGGCACCAATATCGGCACGTGTAAATGTTCCTGCTTCTTGTTTTTTAAAACATTCATTGACTAATTTTTGAGCTTCATCGACTTTTCCATCTTGAACGCGTTTTAAAATATAGTCTAAAAATTGAGCTTGTTTATTATTCATCATGAAACCTCCTGATATAATATCAACTTTATTATGTCCAAGTCTTTCATGAATATTGCTATTGTTGATCATTATTTTTTTTCATTGAAAAAGACGGTTGTTAAACCGTCTTTTGAGCTTTTTTCTCATTTTGTTTGGCAACAAAGCTTGTGAGCATTGGTGTTAAAAAGGCTGTAATGATGACTGAAGCAGCAACTTGAGCGGTAGCAACAGGAGCAATTAAGACATAAGTTGGATCAACCGCTGCTAAAGCGGCAGGATTAGCAACGCCACTGGCTGCAGTACTTGAAATTGAAGCTCCGGCAATTCCTGAACCACCTGTTAATCTATCAGCTCCAATTGTAATAGCCCCAACAATAAAGACCGTAATTAATCCAAGTAAAATTCCAGATAACCCACCTTGGAATAATTGCTGAATCGACATTCCACAACCAAGTGCAAATCCAACGACGATAATACTTGGAGTCACCCCAGCGCTTAGATTTTTCTTAAGCCATGGCGAGCAACTTCCTAGAATTAATCCAAGGATAAGCGGTAAAATCGATCCGATGATTGGCCAGATTGAAATACTTGCAAGGCCAGCAGAACTTAGAGCAATCATCGTAACAGTAGGTCCGACACTTAAAGATGTAATTCCTACAGCCCCTTTGTCAGAATCGTCACCGTACTGTGCTACAATCCCTGAATAAAGTGCGTTGTTTGCAACAGAGATGGCACTAATAATAGCTAAAGCTGACAATCCTAAGAAATTGTCATTGAATAGGAAGGCCACCCCAAGCCCTAACAAAACTGACATTAATACTTTAGTGACAATGACAACGGCCCCTTTTTTTATAGCGCGTGGTGTACTTTTAATATCAATACTGGCTCCTAAAAAGAATAGGAAGATTCCAACCAAAGCACCTGTTCCATGCACAGCATTTGTAAAGAATCCCCCAATTTCTAAAACTTGAGGAACGAATGAATTTAGTAAAACGCCAATTAGCATTGGGACAACAATCGTGTCTCCCGGAAATCGTTTGTATTTTAGTTTTGCCATTATGATCCCCTCCGATTAGTCTAATACAATACCACCATCACAGTCCCCAATCTCACCGTTAACGAAGCTTGCTGCATCAGAAGCAAAGAACAAAATCATTTGAGCAATCTCAACGGGTTCAGCAGCACGCCCAAGTGGAATCATACCAATAACTTTTGCATTTTTCTGTGCATCTTCAGATAAACTTTTTGTCATTGCCGTATGAGTAAATGATGGGCAAACAGCATTACAACTAATTCCGTATTTTCCACCTTCCTTAGCGATAGCCTTTGTTAGGCCATTAACCCCAGCTTTTGAAGAAGCATAGGCTGCTGTTCCAAGCAAGCCTCCTCCAATTTTTCCAGCTACAGATGAAACATTAACGATGCGTCCCCCTTTTTTCTCAATAAAATAAGGATAAATAGCTGAACAAGTGGTGAAAGTACCGGTCAAATTAATACGAATGGTTCTTTCCCATTCTGCATCACTAATTTCTTGAAATGGTAATTTTGAAATCACACCTCCGACGTTGATTAAACCGTGTACTCGATCAAAATCATTTAAGACAGTTGAAATAACTGAACGGATATTATCGCAGTCTCCAAGATCGATTTTATAAAAAGAAGCATTTCCAAGTTCCTCTGCCGTTGCTAATCCGACTGCCTCGTTAATATCTAAAATAACGGCATGTCCGCCACCTTCAACAATTCCTCTTGCAGTTTCTTTCCCAATTCCTTGAGCTCCACCCGTTACTAAGATTGTTTTACCTTTGAAATTAAACATTTTACAAGCCCCCCTCATTTTTGTGAAAAAAATCATTAATTAACTTACGCTAACATTATAGCACTGAAGGCATAAACGGAAAATGTGAGCATAGCCTAGAAAGTAGATGAGGTATTAGGCTACTAGCACAAAGGAGAGAGAATGTGAAAGAGGAATTAATACAATCCATTTTGCAAGGAGAATCGTTTGAACAAGTGGTCGATAAAGCTGCGAAGTATTTAAATAACCCACTGGTTATTATTAATAATTCTTACAATATTATTGCTCATTCTTCCTGTATTAAAATAGATGATTTGATTTGGAACAATGCAGTTAGTAGAGGTTATATTACCCTTGAATTTGCCACGACGTTAAATCATTGGCACACATTAAAAGATAAGAATCGAAAATATGAATGCATGACGGTTGATCAAATCAATGAACGAAGACGTCGTTTTTATAAACTTGAGATTAATCATCAATTACTAGGGTATCTTAATATTACGGAAGTAAAACATGATTTTGATGATTTAGATGAGGAATGTTACTACTTCGTTAGCCAAGTGTTAGCAAAGGAACTTCTAATCCAACAAAAATTAATGCCACCAAGTGATCGGCTTCAAAATGAAGATATTTTATTAGAATTACGACGTGACAACTATATTAATCGTATTCATCTTTATGAACGGGTTCAATTTAGTCATTTAAAGATGACGTCGACATATCGAGTATTATGCTCAGATTTAAACGATTTTTTATCCTATAATGCAGATGAAGATGATTTTAAGCATGAACTTTTATCCCATTTTCCCGGTTCAACCATTATTGTTGTGGATAAAATTTTGATTATTTTGGTGGAGGAGAGGGCGGGCTTATTTAATAAGGAGCTAAATGATTATTTAAAGTTTAAACAGTTGATTCTTGGCATTAGCGATGTTTTTTATGAGTTATTTGAGTTTAAACGGTATGAGAATCAGGCGATTAGTGCTTATGAGAATCGTAAGTATTTGTTAGATGATTTTGATAGATATGTGTTTTATGAACAGGTTAAAATTTATGATTTACTAAGGCAGATTCCAAGAGAAGAATTACTATATTTTTGTCATCGAACAGTTTTAAACATTTATGAATATGATAAAAAGTTTGAAACAGACTATTTAAATACACTAAATGTTTATTTAAGAATGAAACAAAGTATAAAAGCAACCTCAAATTATCTGTATCTGCATCGTAATACCATTAACTATCGGATATTAAAAATTAAAGAGCTCTTTCATTTAGATTTGGATGATTATGCGGTGGTCAATCAGTTACTATTTTCATGTCAAATCATACAGGTTTGGTGTAAGTAAAGAGGATCATCATAAATTTATTTTACTTATTACATCATTTGTGATATTTGTTAATTAATACTATTTATTATAGTCATTGAAATTATAGTTTATTAGGTAAAGAGGGATTGAAACAATGGGGCTAGAACTCAAGAATGCATTTGCTTTATTTAAGTATAATTTTAAAGGGATTCTCTTATTTGAACTGCTATTTAAGCTGATGTCATGGATGATTTATACACCGATTTTACTTCTTTTATTTAGGTTATCAGTTTATATGAGTGGTTATGGATTTATTACAGTTGAAAATTTTATGTCGTATTTATTACGACCATCTACTTTGATTATTATTTTTTTATTGCTTGGTTTTTTTACATTACTGTTGTTTTGTGAAATTAGTGGTTTAGTGTACGCTTTTCATGCATCGTATCACCGGGTAAAAATATCGTGGTTTGATCTATTTTATTTATCCTTGAAGTCACTTTTCAAGTTAATTAAAACAAATCTGGTGATAGCACTGATTGCAGTAATGGGAATTTTAATGTTTTATTTTAATATTCGAGGAAGCTATTTTCCAAAATTAACACTGACGGGTGTGGTAAATGACTATATTGTCTCGAATCGATTATGGATGATTTTATTTTTGATTGTTGGGGTGTTGTTTTCAATCGGATGTGTAAGATGGATGTATTGTCCTCATTGGTACAATTTATCGGATTTAAGTTTAAGCTCATCTATTCAGGCGAGCGTTAAAATGACACATCATCGATTTTTAAATAGTGTAGTAAGGGTAATTTTATGGTATGCAACCGTCATTGTGTCCGTTTTATTACTTGAAACAGTTGGATTTGGTATGATGGCTTTGTTAACTGAAACTTTAAATCAGTTTTCTATTTGGATTTTTACAGTCAAGATTATTGTTTTTATGAGTTTAATTTTATTAATGACCATCTTTTTGATTCCAGCCCAGTATTGTCAAATAAGTGCCAGCTATTATCATTGGTTACATGAGAAAAGAATTGGCGTGCCAGGTTGGAGGAATATAAATTTAGATTCTTCCAAAAAAGTAATGAGTATCTTTATTCTATGTTGTTTTTGTTTCATTGGTGCTGGATTGATGATGGGGTCTAATATTTATAAAGATACGTTTGAGACATTATCCCTTATCAGACAGACTGAAATAACAGCTCATCGTGGTTATTCAGCAATGGCGCCTGAAAATACAATGCCCGCGATTGGGTTAGCAATTGAGCATGGGGCAGATTATATTGAAGTTGATGTTCAAAAAACGAAAGATGAGGTGTTAGTACTCTTTCACGACCGAACACTCAAAAGAATGGCAGGAATAAAGAAAAAAATAAGTGATTTAACATATGATGAGTTATCCACGATTGATCTTGGAGCATCATTTGATGATATTTTCGAGGGAACACATATCGCAACACTTGAAGAAGCTTTAGAGTTATGTGCAGGTCGTGCCAAACTAAATATTGAATTGAAATCGTCTGAGGAGGATTTAGGAAGACTGGTTGTCGATATGGTAGCAAGCCATGACATGCTTGAGGATATTGTGATTACAGCAGCCGACTATGAGGCAATAAAACGAGTTAAAGAATATAATAACGAAATTATGACAGGATATATTACATCAGCCCTTTACGGTGATGTGAGTGAGATGAAGTATGCAGATGTATTTAGTCTGCAATCAAGTTTTATTACAGCTGATTTAGTTGCAGATATTCACCGTCATGGAAAATTAGTTTTTGCTTGGACCGTTAATAATTTAAATGAAACGAAGCGTTTAATGGAATTAGGTGTAGATAATATTATTACAGATTATGTGGAGCATACACTTGAAGTTAAAGCTTCTTTAATAAAAGCAGAATAAAAATTTTAAAAGGTGACTTTTGTTATTTCGACAAGAGTCGTCTTTTTTTGTTTTTTGCGCTTAAATAGAGAATAGATTGGAAAAACTAATACAAAAGTTTAGTTCCTCACATCTTTTGCAACGTTCTTTATTAGGTTTAATCTACGTTTTTGCCTAATAGTTGAGGAGTGTTTTGTACGCAAAACGCTAGGAAATCTACATATCTAAGAACAGTTACAGTCCATCATATTTTTGGGAATGGGTCCCCTGCGCTACGGATGAGGTTGCGAATCGTATCTTTCCTCCACCAGTAGGGAATGGGTCCCCTGCGCTACGGATGAGGTTGCGAATCGTATCTTTCCTCCACCAGTAGGGAATGGGTCCCCTGCGCTACGGATGAGGTTGCGAATCGTATCTTTCCTCCACTAGTAGGGAAAATAAAAGTTTTGAGGGTGTATAAAACTTATCTGGACTTACATATATCGTATCGATTGAAGGGAAGTGATAGTTTGAATATTCTAATCTTAACAGCCAAGTTTGGAATAGGACATGTCTCGGTGTCAGAAGCTATTCGAGAGGAAATTTTATTAACGTATCCTCATGCAACGATTCATGTCGTAGATGTTATTGACTATTTATTCCCTCATCTCAATAAATGGATTTATGGTGGATTTAACTTTATGGTCACGAAATGTGCCTTCATCTATAATATGTTTAACAAAATAACAGATAGATATAGTCATATGCCTTTTAAGACTATTATGACGCATAAGATTGAGCAGATGTTAAAGATGTACGAAGCTAATTTTATTATTACGACTTGCCCAGTATGTCCGCAATATATTTCAACATATAAAGAGATGAAGCAAGATGATATTCCACTCTATACGTATATAACAGATATCATGGTGCATGAAGAATGGATAGCCTCTCAAACAGATTTTTATTTTGTAGGAGCAGAAAAAACTAAATTAGATTTACTTCAAAAGGGTGTATCAGCTTCAAAAATTAAGGTTTGTGGCATTCCGGTTAAGCAATGCTTTAAAGGCCCTTCACAAGAGAAAAAAGACAAGAGGTTAGCAAAACGTGAAGTGTTAATTATGGGTGGGGGACTAGGATTGATTTCATCACCAGATCATTTTTTAAAACAGTTATCAAGGCGAGAAGATATTAAATTAACCATGATTACAGGGCATAATACAAAACTTTGTAGTAGAGTGAAAAAAAGTTTCCGAGTATTGAAGTTATTGGCTTTACCAATCATGTTGCAGATTATATGAAACGTGCTGATTTATTAGTGACGAAGTCAGGTGGGATTACGATGTTTGAAGCCATTCATACACAAACACCACTTTATATTATTAATCCTTTTTTAATACAGGAGATTGAAAATGCAAAATATATTGAAGAGGCCCGTATTGGAAGAGTTATATGGTCAAGTAAGAGACAAGAGGTTACTAGAGACATCTTAGAGTTACTCGAAAATAGGGAAGATCAACAAAGAATGAAAGATAATATGAAAAATATTAAAAACCATTTTATCAACTCTAGTCCCCTTTAATATATCCAAAATAGAGGTGAAGATGTTGAGAAAAAAAGTCATTTGGATAGGTTTATTAGGTATTTTGGGGTATGGTGTTATTCCATCTATTTGGGTTAGAATGAAAAGATTAATTTTTAAGAAAACAAATGGGCATACACTTTATTTAACGTTTGATGATGGACCAGATCATTTTTATACACCACAATTATTAGATCTATTAAAAAAGTATCAAGTAAAAGCTACTTTTTTTGTAGTAGGACGGTTTGCTTTAGAAAATCATGATCTAATTAAACGGATTCAACAAGAAGGACATTTAATTGGTTTTCATTCTTATGAACATAAAAATGCTTTATGGAAAGCACCATCTTATATGAAGAAAGATTTTGATAAAGGAATAGAAGTTATGAAAGATTTAGGTATTAATGTAAGGTATTATCGGCCACCATGGGGATTAATTAATTGGATGACGTTAGTGCAATTACATCGCTATAGATTACGACTAATCATCTGGCATGTGATGGCTGAGGATTGGCGAAAGAAAAATACAAGTCAAATGATTAAAGTTAAATTAATTGAAAGAACAAGAGCAAACGATATTATTTGTCTACATGATGGAAGGGGAAAGAATCGTGCTCCAATTCACACGATTGAGGCATTAAAAGATGTTATACCGTTGTGGATTTCAAAAGGGTATAAATTTGAAACAATTGATCGGTATACCAGTTCAAATAAATCATCTTCTTTACGAATCTAAACCTTGTAAGTAGCCTATTAGTGTTGCGTATGGCGAAGTTTTGATAAATTTCAACATTGGATAAAGTGACGATCGAAAGAGAGGATAGATTATATAGAAGAACCTTCTATCCATTTATCATTCTGTTAAGTAATTGAGTATAAACTCACTGTACAATATTCTAAAATTAAAACAATTAATAGTGCTGATAACTTATGTTAAAATGTGTAAAAGAACAGATTCATAAGGATTTAAATTACAATATATCTAAATAAAAAAATGACGGTCGTTATTATCAACATCCTGGGTGAAATTATTTCGCCCTTTTTTGTTTATATTTGACAACGCTTTATATTTTACAGAATCTCCTCAATAGTTTGATTGACAAACTTAATTTAAAGTGTTACTCTAAAACATATAGTATTTAATACTATATGTTTTAGAGAGTGTGACTTTTTAATTTGGAGGAACAGAATATGATTAGAATTATTTCAGACTCATCAACACTTTATTCAGTTAAAGAAGCAAAAAAACACAACTTTGATGTAACACCGTTAAGTGTAACGATTAATAATAAAAGCTACAAAGAATTAGTTGAAATTCAAACAGAGGAATTTGTTAAAATTATCAATGAAGGACATTTACCTATTTCATCACAACCATCAATTGGAGAAGTGGTGGATGTTTATAATCAATATCCTGAAGATGAAATTATCAATATTACATTAGCTGATGGATTATCAGGAACTTATAATTCAGCTTGTACAGCACGTACAATGGTTGATCATGCTGAAAATATTACTGTCATTAATTCACGAACACTTTGTGGACCACAACGTTACTTAGTTGAAGTGGCGGTTAAATTAGCACAGGCAAATAAAACAAAAGCAGAAATTATAGAAGAACTAGAAAAATTAATTCAAACTTCAAAATCATTCTTAATTCCTAATGACTTTGATTATTTAGTACGAGGGGGACGTTTATCTCCTCTTGTAGGAAAAATCGGTGGATTAATTAAATTAGTTCCTGTTATGACATTATCAGAAGATAGTACGCGATTAGATAAGTTCGCAACTAAACGCACCTTCAAAAAAGCTATTCAAGAAATTTGTGATTGCTACAAAGAAATGGGTGTAAATGAACAGTATAAAATTTATATTACGCATGCTTGCAATGAAGAGTTGGCAAATATAGCTAAAGACGTTATAATTAAAAATATTGAAAATGTTGAAACAGAAATCATGATGTTAACCCCAGTGTTTACAACTCAAGGTGGACCAAACTGTGTTGCCATTCAAGTTATTAAAAAATATGAAATTTTAGGTTAAGAGATAGGAAGAGTTATCATAATGTATATTGAAGAAACTGAGCTAAAAGATATTTTAGATTTTCATTGTCCGAGATATAACGAATTACCGAGCATTGCTCTTTATAAAGATCAAGTGATTCTTTATATCGAAGAGACGTTAAAACCTTTAAATTTAAATCCAGAAGAAAAATTATTAACACCAACCATGCTCAATAATTATGTTAAACAAAAAGTTGTTTCTCCGCCATTGAATCGAAGATACAATGAAAAGCATTTAGCTTATTTAATTGTTGTGTGCTTGTTAAAACAAGTCTATAGCCTGACGGAAATTTGTGAGTTAATAAAAAATCAAATTGGGAGCTGCCCGACAGAGGTGGCATATGATTTATTCTGTGATGAACTTGAAGATGCTCTAAAATATGTTTTTAGTCGTCGTGATCAAGAGCTTTCAACACCAGATCCGGTCACTCTTGAAAGAGAAATCGCACAATCTGTTGTGCTCTCATTAGCCAATAAATTATTTATTCAAAAATATTTAATTGAAAAACGAAAAATGAATTAGTAATTTAACCTAATTATAATAAAAAAATTCTCTTGGAGCGTTAATCTCCAAGGGAATTTTTTATTTCTCAATTTCAGTTAAGTTATTTAACTTTTGAATTAAACAATCAATAGCCTCAACATAGTCAGAAACAATACGATTCGCAATATCATTTGCTGCATCTTCACTATAAAGATGTCAGGTTGCATTTTTATCTTCTAGCAGTCTAATCCATAGTTGTTCATCATCAATCAGGTTATTACTGTATGATTTTTTATAAATCATTTGTGGAAAAGTCACTTCTAACGTGATATCAGAGTATTTGAAAAAGTCTTGTTGTGTTTTATGTGTTAGTTCATAAGTAAATTCAAATCTTTGAATTAAAGATATTATTGTTTCCGTCAGATAAAAGAAGAAACTTCTATTAATCGAGCATACGCTTTTTTCAAGTTTGTAAATTTATACTGTAACTTTTTCATAGATTATCATACCTTCTTTTAGTACTTGAGATAACAAATAAGAGTTACATCAAATTCTAGAAGTGTATTGCCCTTTGTATTAATTTCTTCAACAAATAAAGAAATGGAGCCTGTTGAATACACTGCTAAATCGATATCGCTTTGTTAATGATTATCTCCGCGTTCCCGTGATCCAAAAAGTAAAATTTTTGAGATGTTATCGTAATTTGCTGCAACGATTTTAATTTCTTCTATAATTTTTTCATTCAGATTCATTATGTTCACCTTATTATAGTGATGGTAAAGAGTAGGATATTTAATAAGTTTATTATAGCCTAATGTTAGCAAAATGAGGGATAGACTTATAGGTAGAATTAAAATGTGGATAAATCTAGAAGTTTTAGTTTAAACTTGTTGACACTTGTGTATAATTAGACTATCGAAGGGGGTTACGGTTATGTATAAAGTGTTAATTGTTGAAGACGATGAAACCATTGCTATGTCACTTCAGAAGGTGCTAACTCAGTGGGATTATGATGTGAAGTGTGTAACAGATTTTAAAGAGGTTATGAACGACTTTATCAATTTTAATCCTCATCTTGTTTTATTAGATATATCACTTCCATATTTTAATGGGTATCACTGGTGCGCTGAAATGCGTAAGTTATCTCAAATCCCAATTATTTTTATTTCATCGATGTCCGATAATATGAATATCGTCATGGCAATGAATATGGGAGGCGATGATTTCATCTCTAAACCTTTTGATTTAACGGTTATGGTGGCGAAGATACAGGCTTTACTTAGACGATCATATTCTTTTTCAGGAACATTGAATGTGATTGAGCATCAGGGAGTTATTTTGAATTTGAATGATGCAACAGTTGAATATCAGCAGACTAAAATTGAACTAACCAAAAATGAATTTAAAATATTACAATTACTTTTAGAAAACAAAAGTAAAATTGTCAGTCGTGAAGAAATCATGGAGTGCCTGTGGTTAAGTGATAGCTTTATTGATGATAATACTTTAACCGTTAATGTGACTCGTTTAAGAAAAAGGTTAAATGATATCGGATTAGAAAACTTTATTAAAACGAAAAAAGGGATTGGCTATATGGTGGAATAGATGAAGGATGATAAAAGATAAGTATTTCTAAATAATAGGAATGAGTGGTTGAAGAAGGAGTAAGAGATGAATAAATGGAAAATTTTTGTGGCATATATAAAAGATCAGTTGAAACTGATTTTATTGAATGTTTCCTTTTTAATCAGCGCATGCATTATTTTTATGCTTTATAATCTTCATTTTGAAGCTATCTTTTACGTTATGTTTTTATGGTTATTTGTCGCTTTTATTTATAGTCTCTTTGATTTTTCTAACTACTATCAAAAGCATCAGCAATTACAAGTTATCAAAAAGGAAATTGAGGTTCATTTAGCGACGCTACCTATATCCAATCGATTGATTGAACAGGATTATCAACAAGCATTGTGTCTTCTGCAAGAGGAACGATTAAAGATTAAACTTCAATTTGATAATAAGCAAACTGAGATGATGGATTATTATACAATGTGGGCACACCAGGTTAAAACACCAATTGCAGCGATGAAATTATTAGTTCAAACAGAACCAAGTTCTGTAAATAAGGAGTTACTAGAGCAAATTTTTAAAATGGAGCAATATGTTGATATGGTACTTGGATATTTAAGAATCGATGAAATGTCAGCTGATTTAATGTTACAAAAATATCGGCTGTCTGATCTTGTGAAGCAGGTGATTCGAAAGTATGCAAGTCAGTTTATTCGAAAAAATATAAAGCTTGAGTTTCAAGAGATGGAGACTATTGTTATTACTGATGAAAAGTGGTTGGTGTTTGTACTTGAACAATTATTGTCAAATGCTTTAAAGTACACAAACAGGGGGACGATTTCTATTTATATGGATTTTATTAATCCAAAAATGTTGGTCATTGAAGATACTGGAATTGGAATCGCCGAAGAGGATTTGCCACGTATTTTTGAAAAAGGCTATACGGGATATAATGGACGAATGGACAAAAAGGCGACGGGAATTGGTCTTTATTTGTGTCACAAAATCTTGAATAAACTAGGTCATAATGTTGAGGTGACATCTGAAATAGGTGTTGGAACTAAGGTAATGATTGATTTAAGTCGCAAAGAATCAAGGTATGAATAAGCAACCTTACATCAATGTAAGGTTAGCAGTTGGAAATGTAAGACCATGAAATGGCAGAGCATTTCCTTTTTTCTTATAATAAAACTATAATCGAGTTTAGAAAAGGAGGACGTGCAATGTCATTACTTGAGGTGAATCATTTAAAAAAGGTGTACACAACACGTTTTGGGGGAAACCAAGTTGAGGCGTTAAAGGATGTTAATTTTTCAGTGGAATACGGTGAGTATGTAGCCATTATGGGAGAGTCTGGTTCTGGGAAAACAACGCTGTTAAATATTTTGGCGGCACTTGATAAACCGAGTAGCGGAGAGGTTTTATTAAATGGAAAAAATATTATTGGGATTAAAGAGGGACAGATGGCGGCATTTCGCCGTGAACATTTAGGATTTGTTTTTCAAGATTTTAATTTACTGGATACCTTCTCATTAAAAGATAATATTTTCTTACCCCTTGTGTTATCAGGAACTCACTATAAGGAGATGATGGCACGATTAACACCCATTGCCAACACACTTGGAATTTCAGAACTTTTAGAAAAGTTCCCATATGAAGTATCAGGTGGGCAAAAGCAACGGGCGGCAGTTGCTCGTGCTTTAATTACAAATCCAGAACTTATATTAGCAGATGAACCGACAGGGGCTCTTGATTCGAAATCAACGGATCAGTTACTCGACTTATTCACGACTATTAATGAATCTGGTCAAACCATTGTCATGGTAACTCATAGTACGAAAGCAGCAAGCCATGCAAATCGTGTATTGTTTATTAAAGATGGGGAGGTATTTCATCAATTATATAAAGGTTCAATGTCAAACGAGGAGATGTTTGAGAAAATTTCTCATTCCCTAACGGTCATGACTACTGGGGGGCGAACTCATGAATAAGTTTCTTTATCCTAAACTTGCTTGGATGAACATTAAGAAAAATAAGCAAACGTATATGCCATATATTCTGACTTGTATTGGCACAATGATGATGTTCTATGTGATGCATGCCATTTCTTTAAATGATGGATTACTTAATATGCCAAATTCTATGTCTTTACAAAGTATTTTATCAATGGGCGTTGTGGTCATCCTCATTTTTTCAGTTATCTTCTTACTGTACACGAATAGTTTTTTAATTAAGCGACGTAAGAAAGAACTTGGTTTATTTAATGTGCTAGGGATGGAGAAAAAACATATTGCTTGGGTATTGTTTTTCGAAACCCTCTTTACCTCGTTGATTAGTTTAGCATTTGGATTATTCGGGGGGATTATTTTAAATAAATTAATGTTCGTCCTACTACTAAGGTTATTAAAATTTGATATTCCACTAGGCTTTGAACTAGATATGGCATCTATTGAATTTACAGCGCAATGTTTTAGTCTTATCTTCATTCTGACGTTGATTTGTAACTTAGTTCAAATCTGGATGTCTAAACCAATTGAGCTATTAAAAGGTGGACAGGTTGGGGAAAAAGAACCGAAAACAAAATGGATTAGTGCCATCATTGGTGTTCTTTCGTTAGGAATTGGATATGGGATTGCTTTATCTGTTGAGACGCCTCTTGCTGCTATTCCTTTGTTTTTAGTCGCTGTTATCTTTGTCATGATTGGGACGTATGAACTATTTACAGCTGGAAGTATTGTGGTGTTAAAACTACTTCGAAAAAATAAGAAAATCTATTATAAAAAACATAACTTTATTGCGATATCAGGCATGATGTATCGTATGAAACAAAATGCTAAAGGATTAGCGAATATTTGTATTTTAAGTACGGCTGTGATTGTCATGTTATCTACAACGGTTTCACTGTATGTTGGGATGGAAGAATCGTTACATACTCAATATCCACAGGATGTTTTCCTTCGAGGAAATGATGTCAATGATGAAAAGATTAATCGTATAAATCAAATATTAGATGATAAAGTTAATGAATATCAGATAAAGCTTAAAGATGAGTTTCATTATAAAAGTAAATCGATGATGGCGACGTTAAAAGACGGAAACTATGCTTTAGGCCAAAATATAAGTTCTGATAGTTATTCATTTGGATTTATCTCAATCGATGATTTTAATCGATTAGAACAAACTGATATTCAGTTGAGTGTTGATGAGGTTCTAATCTTTTCAATATCGGGAACGTATGGAAAAGATTCAATAATGATTAATAATCAGGTATATCAGATTAAGCAGGAATTTGATGAAGTCAGTTTTCAACCCAAACAAGAAAATTCACTTTTTCCAGTCTATCTTTTAATCGTCAATGATATTCAAATTTTTGGCGAAGAGGATGTGTATTATAGTGTAGGATTTAATGTGGATAACACAGATGAAGTATCAGTAGAGTTTGTAGATTCCCTAAACACTGAATTTAGATTGAATTCCATTGATGCGTATGTTTCAGGGGCAGCATCGAGTCGAGCTGATTTTTTGATGACGTATGGTGGATTATTTTTCTTAGGAATTTTCCTTGGAACGCTCTTCTTAATGGCAACTGTATTGATTATTTATTATAAACAGGTTTCAGAAGGTTACGATGATAAAGAGCGTTTTGAAATTATGCAACGTGTGGGGATGAGTAAACAAGAGATTAGAAAAACGATTCGTGTTCAAATTTTAATGGTCTTTTTCTTACCACTTATCTTCATGATGATTCATATTGCGTTTGCCTTCCCGATTATTACAAAGTTACTCGCTTTGTTCGGATTGATGAATACCCAACTTTTTTTAGCAGCTACGATTGGAACGATTGTCATCTTTGCTAGTATCTATGCATTAATCTTTAATTTAACAGCTAAAACATACTATAAAATTGTAGAATAAATAACGTTTAAACCCGATTAAATCCCCATCGATTTAATCGGGTTTATTTTGTTGTTATTAGTTATAAAACTGTCTAATAAAAGTCCACTGTTTATGAGATTTGTTCACTAAAGAATTAAAAATGAAAGTGCTATAATGATGCTAGCTAACATAGGGTTAGTCTTTTATGGAGAACTAATTAAAGGATAAAGAGGTGGACTAGTATGAGTTTAAAGTATGTATTTCCCAAGGATTTTTGGTGGGGAACGGCAACTTCAGGACCGCAAAGTGAGGGAGGTGCTGATGTAGATGGAAGAGGGCAATCTATTTGGGACTATTGGTTTCAAATTGAACCAGAAAAATTCCATAATCAAGTTGGACCAAAAGATACATCGACTTTTTATGCTAACTATAAAGATGATATTCAGTTATTAAAAGAGACGGGGCATAACTCATTTAGAACATCGATTCAATGGAGTCGTTTAATTCCTGATGGGATTGGTCGAGTAAATCAAAAGGCAGTAGATTTTTATAATAATGTTATCGATGAGTTAATTGAAAATGGTATTGAGCCATTTATGAATTTATATCATTTTGATATGCCAGCCACTATGCAAGAAATGGGTGGATGGGAAAATCGTGCGGTTGTAGAGGCTTATGCTGAGTATGCTAAGGTCTGCTTCGAATTATTTGGAGATCGTGTTAAACACTGGATCACATTTAATGAGCCGATTGTTCCGGTTGAAGCGGGTTATTTATATAATTGGCATTATCCAAATGTCATGGATGGAAAACGCGGGATTCAAGTCGCCTTCAATACGATGTTAGCGAGTGCAAAAGCAATAGAAGTTTATAAAAGCTTAAATTTAGATGGCCAAATCGGGGTTGTTTTAAATTTAACACCGTCTTATCCACGTTCGATTGAAAATCCTGATGATGTTAAAGCTGCACATATTGCGGATTTATTCTTTAATAATAGTTTCTTAGATCCATCAGTTAAAGGAGAGTATCCAAAAGATTTAGTTTCATTATTAAAGGAACATGATGTATTACCTCAATATGAAACAGAAGACTTAGAGGTTATTAAACATAACACAGTTGATTATTTAGGGGTAAATTATTATCAACCTCGTCGAATTAAAGCAAAAGAAAGTGAAGTTAATAAAGACATCTTTATGCCAGATTGGTTCTTTGACTATTATAAGATGCCAGGTCGTAAAATGAATCCTCATCGTGGATGGGAAATTTACGAAAAAGGGATTTATGATATCTGTCTTAATATAAGAGATAATTATGGTAATATTCCATTTTATATATCTGAAAATGGGATGGGAGTTGAAGGGGAAGAACGATTTCTAAATGCCGATGGAATGATTGAGGATGATTACCGTATTGAGTTTATTCAGGATCACTTAGCATGGTTACATAAAGCGATTCAAGAGGGGGCCAACTGCAAAGGATATCATCTGTGGACGTTTATTGATTGCTGGTCATGGTGTAATTCGTATAAAAACCGATATGGATTAATTTCACTGGATTTAACGACGCAAAAACGGACGATTAAAAAGAGTGGTCACTGGTTTAAGCAATTATCTGAACAAGGGGGATTCTAGTATGACAAAAATTATAAAATTAAATCCATTTTATAGCGAAAAAGTTTGGGGTTATGAAAAATGGAATCTCTCTACACATCGTAACGGATGCTCGACTTTAGTAGATACTAACGAAAATTTACATGATTATTTACAGAAAGAT
>NZ_JAGAVR010000013.1:0-55195 GCF_017941855.1 Turicibacter sp.
ATACAGCAACTAAAGGATGCGGTGTAATGAAAACTGATGATCAAACGATTATATTAAATCCAGAAGAAACAGTCTATTTACCAAAAGGAATTAAATATACAATTGAAGGTAACTTAGAATTAATTAAAACATGTTAAAAAATCTTTCATCATTAGTGGATAGTTAGCAAAACTGATTTACTTTCACCCACACTCATTTTGATTTTACTATCTAATGATGATATTAAAAAAGCTCTAGCATTTATTAAATGCTAGAGCTTTTTATTATTTATTTTTACTCAATTTCAGCCAATTTCGGTATCCATAAATTCCATTAATTAAGTAGGCTGAGAACATGATAATCATCGTTACTGAGCCATCAGGAGTTCCAAGAAGTAGTGTCCACATCATAATAGAGAACACATTGATAATCATCCATAAAATCCATTGTTCTGTGAAGCGTCCAATTTGTAATAAGAAAGCAACAATCGATAGAATTGTTGTTGTTGAGTCAATTAGTTGTAGATTTCCACCAAGAGCGATAAGTACTCTCCAATAAGCTACAATAGCAATCACTAGACCGATAACGAGTAGAAAAATTTGTTTAGCAGTTAAGCGACGAGCAATAACGGTCCCCTCATCATTTTTTTGTTTACGCCACATATAAAATCCAACAAGATTCATTGGAAGATAGTAAAATCCATTTAACATGACTTCTCCAAAAAGTCGATTTTGATAAGCAATAATCGCATAAAGGCCAACATTTATTGTAGCGAAAGCATAGGTTGAAATTTTTCCCTTTGCACAAAGAACAACTGAAATAATTCCTGTTACACCACTAATTAATGCCATTGGAGTATCACCCCAAACAATACTTAAAATAAGCATCGTTAACGTTGAAATAATTAACCATGAAATTTCAAAAATGCTCCAATCACTAAAATAATTTTTTGTTTTCATCACTAATGCTGACATAAAAAATCCCCCTTATTGAAATATTCTTCTTCAAATTTACTGCTTTGTAAGCTCACGACTTTGGCTGCAACTTTGTTGGCAATCTCACAGCATTGTTTTGTCTCATAACCGAGTGATCTTAGTGCAATGATTGCTCCAAGATGGCTATCACCCGCTCCGATTGTGTTAACAACTGTGGTTTTAGGTGCTTCTATAATCATTTGATTTTCCCCATCAAAATGTAGAACACCGTGTTCCCCGAGTGTGATAAATAATTCGTTATGAGTTAAAGCGTATAGTTTTCTCACAGCAAGATTTAAATCTTGCTCTTTTGTGAAGCTTAAAGCTTCAGACTGATTAATATGTAAAATAGGATGTAGCTTAAATAAACGTTCCATTGTTTCTTGTTCGATAAATGTAATACGTGGACCTGGAGCGAAGTATAGATTTTTTATTTCTTGCGTACTTAGCCATTGACTGATAATAGCCCCACTTAAGCCTTCCATCTCGTATCCAGAAATGTAGATATTATCATACTGTTCCCCACTAAAAGCATCTAACCAACGTCTTTGATAGTTAGCTTCAACACCAGGAACTGTTATAAAGGTCCGTTCTCCGTGATGTTCAACTAAACAAAGGCAATATCCGTTATCCACAGTTTGCTCCTCGATGTGAACGGGATAGCCATGTTTGATTAATTCTTCCTTAATCATTGAGGCGTAAGACCCAGAACCAACGGGAACAGCCAAATCGTGTTCTACATCAAAGTGATTTAAAATCGTTGCAACATTATACGCGCATCCACCAATTGTGACGCTCTGTTTTTGGCAGAAAATATCGTCACCCGTTTTAGGTAAGACGTCGATATTTAAAATAACATCTACAATCGCATTCCCAAGCAGTAAAGTTTTCACATTACGCCCCCCCTTTGTTTTGCTAATGCATCTACATATTCCATTAAATTGACATCATTTGCTTCATTAATAAGTTCAACCCATGATGAATCAAGTGCTGTGTATCCTTGGTAAGCACCACAAATCGCACAAGCCATCGCTCCGATTGTATCAGTGTCTCCCCCGAGATTTGCACAAAGTAAACTACAATGTTTTACATCTTTCGCATAATAAGCAATTGCAAGAGCAGCAGGAACTGATTCACTAATTGTTACACCACATCCGATGATTTGATAGATAGCCTCTAAGAACGATTCATCTTGGTCTTTATAACGTTTAGCAAATTCAATGCCAAGCTTCGTTCTTGCAACAAGAGATGGATTAATAGTATCAGCCCCAAGAGCAAGTGCCTCTTGTTCAATACTATAAACAGATTGTAAAATTTCATCAAAGTCTTTGTAGATCATGGCACAACTTACAGCGTGAGCAATCATACAGGCACCAGCTATCGTGATGTCACTACTGTGCGTAACCTTTGTAATATGCGCTACATATTGAATGAGCTCTGATTTTTCATCAGGTAAGAATAAACAGCCAACAGGAGGAATCCTCATTGCAGAACCGTTTGTCCCAGATTGATTCGTAATCGATTCTATATTTTTTCCTTCTTTAAAACTAAGTAAGGCGGCTTTAGATGTGGGCCCTAAAATGTTTTTTTCAAAAGCTTGTTCTTTTTTTGCCCAAGCAAGAAGTCTAGTTGCGATATCAGTTGGCAAAACGTTGAAATGATTGGCTATTAAAGAGTCTAGGATGATTAAAGCTTGTGCAGTATCATCTGTAAATTGTCCTCTTTTATACTGATAAGCCACTTCATTTTCCGAAGGTCCATCTAAGAAATCTGTAATGCCCCTAAAAAACTGTTGGACTTTTTTTCGACTCCAAAGTTCAGAGGGCATTCCCATAGCATCACCGATTGCCATTCCATAAAGAGTTCCAGCAATTTTATTTTTCATACAGCCGCCTCCTAATAAACTTTACAGGTGACAAGACACCTGACAAGGTAATATTCTAGTTTATTTGGATAAAATAGTCAATGTTTTATGAATGATAATCTTTCATATCAATAAAAAGATGTGAATAACCCTATTAGTGGGTTATCCACATCTTTAAAATGCTTAATTACTATTTGAGAAGATGTAGTATTTTGCTTTTTACCTTCATTACACTCGCTATCTAGGCCATGACGTCGGTTAATACTTATTGCACGTTATCTTAAAATCCGATATGATTCAACAAGAGGGGGAGATAATGATGAAAAAAGAGCAAGCATTATTAGTTATTTTAACACTGACCTGTTTTATAATAGGGTGTTCAACAACTGAAACAGAGGATGAGGTTACAATCAATGGAACACCCATTGAAGAGAAAACAACGATCGGAAAAATAACCATTCCACTAGGCCAGACATTTAAGTTAATCCATGACGAAAAAGAGGTGTTAGAAATTGCTGTGACCGATGTGACGTTAACGGATGCACGTAATGAGTTCAATGAGGCGGTGGATAATGTCGCAATTGTAACTATTGAGGCAATTAATATATCAGATGAAGTCGTGTTGTTAAATGAGTCCTATTTTCATTTTTATGATGAAACAGGGAAGAGGTTAGACTTATATCCCATGTCGGGTTATGATTTAGATCTCGAATTCTCAAGTTATGCAGCCATAGCACCTGGTCGTAGACGGACGATTAAAATAAATGTTGGAATTACAACAGGGGATATTTTGAAAATTGATGTGGCTCATAATACAGAGGATGAGCCTTTTGCGACAATTGATACCGAAACAGTTGTTGAGACCATTTTTGAATCATCGCTTGTGACGGCTTCATATTTAGATGAGCTTGAACTAGGGACACCATTTACTGTGTTAGCGCAATTTAGTGAGGAACCATTTGAAATTAACATTAAATCAATCGCGCTAACAGATGAGCGTAATGAGTATATGGAAAGTGAAATGCCTGATCGAGCGGTAGAGACAGTTGCAATTATTACGATTGAAGGTAAAAATATTGGAACAAAAAGAGAAGCTTTATGTGACTCAAACTTTTTAATTTATGATGAAACAGGTAACGGTGTAACTTTATATCCACTCATCACCACAAATAAATCAGTTGAGTGGGTTGAACCTGGTCAGACCGCATTAATTGATATTGTAATTTGTATTAAAACAGGATCAAATTTTGACATAGAAGTTAGAGATAAGGTTACAAATACTAAAACATTTGCAATTTATAAATATAGAAACTAAAGAGCTAAACAGGGACATTCGTTAAGAATGTCGCTTTTTTTATTGAAATCAATTTTTTAATAGTTATTACTAAGCTTTATTATCCTTTAAAAGGAAAATATCCTAGTATGACTTTAACAATTTTATTAATAGAATTTATTAGTGCTATCTCACAGTTCAAGAAATTAGAAATGAGAACTTACTTCATAATTATTTCTAAGTTTACGGAACATAGTTTGATATATCAGCAAAGTGTCATTTGTCCGATATGAATACATGATGAGGTATCTGAGCTATTGCATGCTTAATCGTCTCGAACCTTAGTTTATATGGGGGTTCCACGTTTTGAATGTCCTATGAAATTTTTAACGTCAAACCTTAACATAGATTTGTCAAAAAAAACAAATGGTAAAATCATGCAAAACATAAGGAGATATAGTATAATAGGAGAAATACTAATTTGTTAGGTGACGATTTTAGGGGAAATAAATAATTTAAAATTAAGTTATTTTTTAAAGTCGGTAAACTAGCAAATATTCATAGTAAATTTTTCTTAATAAGGAGAGACATAAGATGAAATTTAATGATTTTAAGTATGAAAGACCAAATTATGAACAATTCAAAAATGAATTTGGTGCTTTAGTTTATAAGTTTGAGGCTGCAACGAATGCAGAGGAACAATTAGAAATTGTGAACAAAATTAATGCCATGCGTTCTCATATAGAAACAATGGCAACCTTATCTTCGATTCGCCATAGTATTGATACACGAGATGAGTTTTATGACTCTGAACAAACGTATTGGGATGAACAGGGTCCTCTTTATGAAGAAGCAACGTCTGCTTTTTATCATGCAATCGTTAAATCACCATTTCGTGCTGAACTTGAAGAGAAGTTAAGCAAACAATTCTTTACGATTGCAGAGTTTAATTTACGTTCATTCTCGCCTGAGATTATTGCGGATTTACAGGAAGAAAATAAATTATCTAGTCTTTATACAAAGTTATTAGCATCAGCTAAAATTCCATTTGATGGTGAAGAGCGTACGTTACCAGGAATGGGTAAATATTTATTAAGTGAAGATCGTCAGGTCCGTGAAGAGGCTTCAGTTGCTAAATACCATTTCTTTGAAGAGAATGAAGCTGAAATCGATCGTATTTATGATGAGTTAGTAAAAGTTCGTACACGTATTGCTAAAAAATTAGGATTTAATAATTTCGTTGAACTTGGATATACTCGTATGATGCGCAGTGATTATAATCCAGAGATGGTTAAAAACTTCCGTAAGCAAGTTTTAGATTATATTGTGCCAGTAGCAAGTTCTTTATATAAAAGACAGGAAGAGCGTTTAGGTTATGGGGAACTTCGTTATTTTGATGAAAAGTTCGAATTTAAAACAGGTAATGCGACACCTAAAGGAAGTCCAGAGTGGATTTTAGAAAATGGTGTGAAAATGTATCATGAACTTTCTCCACAAACAAAAGAATTCTTTGATTTCATGGTAGAAAGTGAGTTATTAGATCTAGTGAATAAACCGGGGAAAGCGGGTGGAGGATATTGTACTTATATTCCTGAATATAAAGCGCCATTTATCTTCTCTAACTTTAATGGAACAGCAGGGGATATTGATGTCTTAACGCATGAAGCGGGACATGCTTTCCAAGTTTATTCTTCACGCTGGATTGAAACACCTGAGTTAAACTTCCCAACGTATGAAAGTTGTGAGATTCATTCAATGAGTATGGAGTTCTTTACATGGCCTTGGATGGAATTATTCTTTAAAGAGGATACGGACAAATATAAATTTACTCACTTAGGATCAGCGATTAAATTTATTCCTTATGGAATTGTTGTGGATGCATTCCAACATTTCGTTTATGAAAATCCAGAAGCAACACCGGCAGAACGTAAAGCGGCTTGGCGTAATCTTGAAAAACAATACTTGCCACACAAAAACTATGAAGGATGTGACTTCCTAGAACGTGGTGGTTGGTGGTTCCAACAAGCACACATTTTCAATAGTCCATTTTATTATATCGACTACACATTAGCTCAAATCTGTGCCCTACAATTTTGGAAACGTATGCACGATAATCGTGAAGATGCATGGAATGACTACGTTCGTTTATGCGAGGTAGGTGGGACAAAATCGTTCCTCGGACTTGTATCATATGCAAATTTAAAATCACCATTTGAAGATGGATGCGTAAGCTCTATTATTTCAGACATTAAAGCGTGGCTAGATTCAGTTGAAGATCAAAAATTATAAAAAAAGAGTATTGCTTAAATAAAGAAAACGCGAAGGATTACCTTCGCGTTTTCTTTATTTCCTTACAGAGATGTAAGGTTAGAAGTGTATTTGTAAGTTGATTATTATGGTATTTTATCTATTATTTTATTAAAATAAGTCGTGTGAAATAAACTTAATTTCCTTAGAAAGTATTTTCTAAATGTTTAATTCATAGTATCATTAGGTAGGTTATATTTTACATTGAAATTTTAATAATTGAAAAGTTGAAACAGGAGGGTTAGTTGTGGGTTTTATTGAATACTTAAAAGTAATTTTCCTTGGATTTGTTGAGGGGATTACGGAATGGTTACCTGTTAGTAGTACAGGTCATATGATTTTAGTTGATGAATTTATTAAGTTAAATATGTCGGCTTCATTTATGGAGATGTTCTTTGTTGTCATTCAACTTGGGGCAATTTTGGCGGTTATCTTTATGTTTTGGAATAAGATCTTCCCATTTGAGTTTAAGGGTGGCTTTAAAATCAAACAAGATACGATGAATCTTTGGTTTAAGATTATTGTGGCATGTTTACCAGCAGCAGTTATTGGTTTAGCATTTGATGATTGGTTAGATGAACATTTTTATAATTATCAAACTGTTGCCTTAATGTTAATTATTTACGGGGTTTTATTTATTGTTATTGAGAATCGTAATAAAGGTCGTAAGCCAGTGGTAACGAATTTATCACAAATTACATACAAATTTGCTTTAATGGTTGGAGTTTTCCAATTACTTGCTTTAATTCCAGGAACATCTCGTTCAGGAGCAACGATTTTAGGAGCTATTTTAATTGGTGCTTCTCGTTATGTTGCATCAGAGTTTACGTTCTTCTTAGCTATTCCAGTTATGTTTGGAGCAAGTTTATTAAAACTTGTTAAATTCGGATTTGCTTTTACTAGTGCTGAATTAATTACGTTAGCTCTTGGATCATTTGTAGCATTTGTTGTTTCAATTTTTGCAATCAAGTTCTTAATGGGATATATTAAGAAACATGACTTCAAAGTATTTGGATGGTACCGCATTATCCTGGGTATTGTCGTTTTAGCCTATTTCTTCTTCTTTGGAGCATAAAAAAAATCTCTAAGACCTAAGGTCTTAGAGATTTTTTTTATTGAAGTAAGTTTTTCCACCAGTTTTGGGTTGATAACCATTTATTAAAAAGAATAAAAATTCCATATCCAATGATGCCTCCAAGTGTATTTAGAATTAAATCATCAATGTCTGATGAACGCCCAATAAAGTACTGGAAGCATTCAATGAAGAATGAGAAAGCAAAAGCAAAAAGTGTGGTATTAAAAAAAGAACGAAATTTTTTGAATACAATTGGTAGTAAAAATCCAAGGGGGATAAACATGATTATATTCGAAATGACCTGGCTCATTGTGAAGGTATCAAATAGCCAGCTAAATGGAATTAGGTTAAGGCGATGATAAGGTGGGTTAAAGTTTAATCCACTTCCGATTATGCTTATTAGGATAGTTGCAAATAGGATGATGAATATGATTCCTGCCAGTCCTAAATAGCTAAGTTGTCTAAGAATAGGGATTTGTTTTTTTCGTAGGATAAAGTAGAACGGTAAGTAGATAATACCAACGATAATCAGGAGGATGACTCCTAGGAATATATTATCTAAAATGTTTTGTAACATGAAAAGCACGCTCCTTATTTATAAAAAATCTGTACCATGCATTTAGTATAGCAAACAGAAATGAAGAAAACCGCAAGAAATTCTGAAGATTTAATGAATATTAAAAAACCCCCGACCAACGTACGGGGGTTTTCGCGTGCACAGAGCAAAAGAGGAGACTCCGAGTGGAATCTAGATATATTATTTGATAATTTGTCGATTTTATGCACTAAAGGGCCTATTTTAAAATTTGGCGGCGCGGTTACAAGTATTAATTGGGAGATTAAGTAAAGTAAAATAGGTTTTATTTTTGATAATTTTAGGCACAATAAGAATGATTTTTCGGAAGGAGTGATTTGATGGGTACAAATCTTCATGTACAGTTAACTTATGATGAGAAAGCAAAACGTTTTGATTGCCGTAATCGATTAGATGAGGTTATTGCAAGTTTATTAAATGGTGATGTTTTTACATTAGACCACTTAAATACAACGGTTTTAGGAACAGTTAAATTTTCACCAGAGTGTAAACCATATGGTTTTTATTTTGAATCAAATGATGGACAACTAAAGGTTGAATTAACTGATGGAATGAAGGGATATGTTGAGATTCAGGATCAAGATAAAGTAATGAAATAAAAAACTTAGATTTAAAAAGGAGTCTCTTAACTGATGGAAATTAAAAATTATATTTGTCCAAAATGTCAAAATCGCTCCTATGAAGTGGATGAGTTTGCTGCAACAGGTGGTGGGCTTTCCAAAATGTTTGATGTTCAGAACAAACGCTTTACAACGATTACATGTACTAAGTGTAAGTATACTGAGATGTATAAAGGAACAACGAGTGATTTAGAAAATATTTTTGATTTTTTACTTGGATAAAAAAGAATACCTTCATTCTGTATTCCTTTATATGTGAAAATAAGAAAAAACACCTAAATGAATTGAGATAAATTTGAGATTAATTTATACATTCATAGAGGTGCTTTTTTTGTAGGAAATATAAAATGTTTTTGTTGCAATAAGTGTGAAAAAGTGATAGTTTCGATTATATTCATGATGAGATTATATTATTGTAAATTAATTTAAAAAACAAAAAAGAACTGAAGGAAATCAGCTCTTTTTTTGTTTTTAAAGTGGTTAGTCATAAATATAAGAATCTAATATTGGAAAAATTAGCGGACGTATGTCAATTTGTTATTCTTTTGACTACAGTTCTATTTTATCTTAAAAAAAAATTAAATGTTAAAAGTGTTCGTGAGAGGTGAGAAAAAAGCACTTGAATGGTCATTTTTAAATTAAAGTATTCTGTTAATAAACATTTAATCTATATTTTTAATGGTTTCGATAGGATACGAATGCAGTTATCAATCTAATTTGAAATGTTATTTTTTTGTTTAAAAAATCTTATGTGGCTATTTAGGAGTAAATCAGTTAAAAATAAACATTTTATTAGATATATCTTGTAAAAAACAGAAAAAAGCACATAATTAGACAAAAAATATAGTGATGATAAAATAATATTATGTAGTTTGATTTATAGGATGTGATATTATGATTATTCAATTAGATGATTATTTTATTAGAGTTCTTCAAAAAAGCGGTTATGAGTTAGATTATAATAAATTAGTTAAAATAAATGAAAAAGCAATGAGTGAGAGAAAAAAATCACTAAATGAGTACAATGAATTAGTATTAAAAAAAATTACTTCAAAGCAGAAAAATCAAAATAGACAATAAATATTAGAGTTATCTAACATCTCGTGGAAAAGTTAAAGCTATTAAGAGTGTAGGAAGCACTAAAAACGTAAAATTAGATGTTTGGGATTTTAAAAAATAATAGAAAAAAGCACTAGATTTATCTAGTGCTTTTTTTGAGTTAAAAAATGGCGCTATTAGACGAAAATGTTGTTATTAACTATCTAGTCATTTAAAACAGATAAAATTCTTAAAAATGAAAGCCAATAACTTTTGATACCAAGCGGTTTATTTACCAATAAGATGACTTAAAACAGCCTAAAAAATAAAGAACTACGTTCAGGCATCGTAGGATATAAAATCAAAGCATAAACAGGATTTAATCCACCTTTGATCACTAACCCCTCTATAAAGTCTACTTCCTTCATTCTTTCATAAAACGAAAGGGTAAAGGAAACTTGAACTTTCACGTGCTTTTAACCATGTAATTTTTCGTTTACTAATTCAGTGACTGCTTGTTTGAGCTCATTGCTTGCTTCGATTGCATCTAATTGAGCTTGAATTTCACCATCTTCATCTTCGAAATAATTCAACTCATTACAGTTTTCTGCAATTTCACGAACTTTAGCTAAATCTTCATTGTATTTAGTTGATAATTCTTTTAACTCTTTATCAAAAGTTTTAATTTGTTCAATTGAAGTGAATGATAAAACCATGTCAATTGGCATAATTCCAGAACTTTTTGTTCCGTCAGGATATTTCATTGTGACACTTATTTCTTCTAAGTGACTATCTATCATAAAGCTATATAAATCTGTAAAACTATTAAATTTCTTATGTTTTGTTTTAATTTCCATGCTCAGAGCTCCTTTTTAGGAATTCATATTTTGAATTCGATACTGTTATTATATCCTACAAAGTACTTACTTTAAACAGATGATGAGTTGTTTTCATTAATAGAGTGCAGAGTATTAGGAGTGATATACACTTAAAATAATGAATTTCTGTGAAATGTACAATTGACTATTAAGTATAAAAGAGTAATAACTCAATCATAAAAAATCACGTACAAAGTACGTGGAGTGTAAGATAAAAGCATAAATCAGGCACAGGAATAGCTTGGTACAAGGGATGGAAATCTAGCTTTAGCTCACTGTCTCTTCAGAATAAATGTATAAGATTAACCAAAAAATTCCTTTTGAATTAGTTTGTTTTAAAAAATAGGGAGTGATAAGTGTCTCTAAAAACGAGACACTTATCACTCCCTTACATTTTTTAAACAGCTAAAGTATTAGCTTTAGCCTTTTATTTAATCCAGCTTCGATGAATAACTCCTCTATAAAGTTTTATCCACAATTGTACTTTCAAGAACTTCGGTGGCTAAGCACTTTTATTCGGAGTTATCTGTTCGTCTTAGCTTTTTATTTAATCTAGATTCGAGATGCAACACTCTGGTAAAGTTCGAGAGCCTCTTGTGTCTTACGACACGGCGGACTCTCCTTACTTTCTACGAGTGTTAAGCACATCTCTTAGCCTTTTATTATTCTTCGTCTGGTAATTCTACGTTGTGGTAAACTTGTTGTACATCGTCTAAGTCTTCTAGTACGTCGATTAATTTTTCGAATTTAGCTAATGCATCACCATCTAATTCTACTGTTGATGTTGGTAACATTGTTAATTCTGCAGCTTCGAATTCTGTGATTCCCATTCCATTTAATGCTGTTTGTACGGCATGGAATTGATCTTGGTCTGCGTATACTGTGATTTCTCCATCTTCTTCTTCAACGTCACGAACGTCTACGTCTGCTTCCATTAATCCTTCTAAAATTTCATCAGCTGAGTTTCCGTTGAATCCGAATAATGCTGTTGCTTCGAACATGAATGCTACGGCACCACTTACTCCGATTTTTCCACCGTTTTTGTTAAATGCAGAACGTACTTCAGCTACTGTACGGTTTACGTTGTCAGTTAATGTATCAACGATAACGGCAGCACCATTTGGTCCGTATCCTTCATAGCGGATGAAATCGTAATTTTCGTCTGATCCACCTTTTGCTTTGTTGATAGCGCGGTCGATGATTTCACGGTTAACCCCTGCAACTTTAGCACGGTCAATAACTGATGCTAAGTTACGGTTTAATTCTGGATCTGGATCTCCATTTTTAGCAGCCATGTAAATTTCTTTTCCGAAACGAGCTAAAACTTTTGAACGGGCAGCATCTTTAGCAGCTTTTCCGTATTTAATATTATTCCACTTACGACCCATTGGGTATCACTCCTGTTAATAAGATTTGATTCAAAGACTATTGTTGTTATTTACAATAGCAAAGTAACTATACATTTACTTATTATACTCCTGTAACTCCTAGTTTTTCAAGTTTTTCAGATAGTGTCGAAATCGACATTGTAAAAAATATCTGTTATTTATTGACTTTTATAGGTCAAAGAGCTATAATGCTATTAAATAATTAGACAATCATCTAATTAAAGAATTGAAAACATAATGGAGGAATAGTCTATGTTAATTGTGACAACAGATAGTATCTCAGGGAAAGAAATTATTGAGGTAAAAGGTTTAGTGCGTGGAAGTACGGTTCGTTCAAAAAATATTGGTAAAGATATCGGAGCCTCATTTAAAAATCTAGTTGGGGGGGAATTAACTGGATATAATGAGATGTTAACGGAGGCACGCCAAATTGCGATTGGACGTATGGTTGAAGATGCAGAAGCTCAAGGGGCAAATGCGATTGTTGGAATGCGTTTAATGTCATCATCAGTGATGGCAGGGGCGGCTGAAATGGTCGCTTATGGAACAGCGGTTGTGATTAAATAATGCTTAAATTTATTATTGGTTGGTATTTGCTTAATTTTTTAGTGTTTGGTATTTTTTTAATCTTTAAAATTACAGAACGTTTGAAAGAGAAGAAAATGGAGAGAGAACAATTAGAAAATTATAGAAAATATTAAATAAACAAGTTATAGTTAAAGAACACAGAACTTTTGGTGTTCTTTTTTTTTTTAATGAACTTTTTTTAAACTCGCGTGTCTTATTAGTGAAAGAAGGTGAGAGGGTTGGATGAGGAACAGCTTGTGAAACAGGCGATTTCAGGTGATCGGCACTGCTTAAATATATTGTTTGGGATGCATTATAAGACGGTTTATGGTTATCTCATTAAATTAACTGGGGATATTCAAATGTCGGAGGATTTAGTTCAGGAAACATTACTTAAAGCGACACTAAATATTGAAAAGTTTCGTGGAGAAAGTAAATTTTTGACTTACTTAATTCAAATTGCGACTAACTTATATCGAAACGAGGTAAGAAAGCAAAGTCGCATTGTTTACGATGACGAAATTATTCAATCGGTGTTTAGTGAAGGTGAGTGTGACGCGTTAATACAGGTTCAGTTTAAGGAAGCGATGAATGCCTTACAGGACATGAGTGAAGAACAGCGGATGAGTTTTATTTTAAGACATTATTATGGCTATAGTATTGAAGAGATTTCTAATTTATTTGGAGTTGCAACAGGAACGACAAAGTCGCGAATTTTTAATGCGATTCAAAAGATAAGAAAGAAGTTAGGAGGGTAGATGATGGATGTTTTAAAGGATGAGCAATTAGAGGCTCAAGGTTTGATAACTGAGATTGATACATTAAAGATTATTCGAGTTGCTAATGAGTTGAAGCTTCAAAGGCAAAGAAAACGTCTTAAGATCCTGATGATGATAGCGGGAGTTTTCTGTGTGCTTGCACAAATGTTGATTTTTAAATTTATAGGATTTAATCGAGAGTTTATAATGCTTGGTGGCATTTATGTGTTGTTTGCCTCGTTGATTTTGTTAATTGTTCGGTATAGAGAGGGTGGAAATATATGATTGTGATGAGTATTTTAATGTCAGTTGTTTTATTTGTAGTCGTTTGTTTTGGAATTGGTCAGGTCGCGTGGATTTATTTAGATGCAAAGGATCGAGGTGATCGTTTGGCAATTGTTTGGGCAATTTTTGCAATTTTTCCGATTGTATATCCGATATTACTTCCGTTGCCATTAATTATTTATTTGTTGATTAGTCGTAGTTTCTCATATCTTTGTCCGACTTGTAATGAGAAGGTGAATAAGGATTTTAGTACATGTCCTCATTGTGGTCAAGCGTTGAAAGAAAAATGTCCAAATTGTGGAAGAACAGTCGAGTCAGAGTGGCACTATTGTCCGAGTTGTTCGGCACATATTAAATAAGGGGGAGTTTAGGATGAAGATTATTTTAAAGCATAAGAAAACTTTTATTGTGATTGTCATTATTTCATTACTGATTAGTATTTTACCGCTAATTGGAATGGCTACATTTATGGGAGTGCGAAGCTCAAATGTCAATATTGCATATGAAAGTCCAGTTGTAGAAAATGTAAATCCGATAGATTATCAACCTTTTGATATCGTTGTACCGTCTGAGCAACTCCCATCACCTGTTTTTAATAGTAATAGGTTTGAAAAAACATTACTTCATCATTCATTTTCAGAGTCAACGACTGAACAAGTCTTTCTGTATCAGGCTTATTTAGAAGAAGGCATGACCGTAACGATTGATTATCGTACCAATATTAAACAAGGAATTTTAGATTTTGGGATGTTTGATGAAGCTGGAATGAAGGCAAGTTTTTCTGGAACAAAAGATAGTCCAAGTTTCCTTATTGATCATTCAGGAAATTACGTGATTGCCTATAACGCAAATGAAGTATTAGGTTCTTTTGATATAGAGATTAGAGTACAAGACGTGAAATAAAAATGAGGAAGCCGTGCTGTGGCTCCCTCATTTTTATTTTTCTTCTAATAATAAGTTAATTGTTTCTTGAACGCGTTTAACACATCCTTTACAAGCTAAACCTGCTTTTGTTTCGGTTTGAATTTCTTGTAATGTTGTTGATCCTGTTTCAATCTCTTCTTTAATATCTCCAACTGTAATATTGAAGCAATAACATAATTTTTTATTTAAATCCATGATTAGACTCTCCTTATTATTAAAAATCAAACTGTGTATAACTTTATTTTAATAGATGAAAGAGGATTAACCAACGAATTTACTTTTAAAGATTAGTTGTGTAGTTAATGTAATCAAATCCCCAATCACACAGATTTTCCATAACGTCAAGGAATTGTCGTCCGATATCGGTGAGTGAGTATTCAACTCTTAGTGGAGTTTCGTTGTATACTGTTCGTTTAATAATTAGGTCGGCTTCAAGTTCTTTAAGTTGTGAAGATAGGTAACTATGGGTGATGTTGGGTTTGAGGTTGATGGGAGAATGAGATGTGTAAAAGCTAGAAGAGTTATCTTACTATAGTTTTTTTACGGTAAGCAGTTGGTGAAGTATTCATGAAGCGTTTAAAGATTTTTGTATAGTAACTTGGACTATCGAATCCGACTTTGTTACAGATTTCGGTAATGGTTGCATCCGTTTGAAGCAATAGGCCTGCTGAAACTGAAATACGGTATTTTAAAAGATATTGCATTGGGGACATTTGGACGTGTTTTTGAAAACATCGTTGACACTCTCTTATACTGATGTTGGCGCTAGCAGCAATTTGTCCTACTTCGACTCCTTTGGAGTAGTTTTCGTGAATAAAGTTTAGCATTTTTTTCAGACGCTTCATTTCTTGGTTTTCGATTTGAGGTTGTTGGAGTGCTTCTTGATGGTGTTTGACAAGAAGATAAAAAAGGTGTGAGAGTTGATTTCTTATAAATAGCTCGTAACCAAACTTCTCCGATTCGTAGGCTTCATAAGCGGTAAGAATACAATCGATTGCAATTCGTTGCCACTTGATATGAGGATAAAGTGGGATACTTGGTAGAGCGTTGCAATTTGCTAAAGGTTGAATATATCTTTGTTTAAAGATGTTTTCATTTGTGTCACAGATTAATTCTTTGTGGAAT
This sequence comes from Turicibacter sp., assembly GCF_017941855.1. NCBI lineage: Bacteria > Bacillati > Bacillota > Erysipelotrichia > Erysipelotrichales > Turicibacteraceae > Turicibacter > Turicibacter sp. The sequence continues at coordinate 15,651 of NZ_JAGAVR010000013.1, forward strand.
ACGAGTGAATTCAATAAACAAGGTTGATCATTAAAGACATAGACTGAGTGTAAAACATTGGAGTTAATAAATAGTCCTTCACCTGTTTGAAGTAAGTAATCAGTTCCGCTGACGCTAATTTTAATTGGACCTTTCTTAATGACAATGACTTCAAATTCATCGTGCCAGTGCCAGGGAATATCACCTGTTACATTATTTATGATATCTGAAAAATAGGCTCCGCAAGGAAATAACGGTGTCCCGCGAACTTCGAGTTCGCGATTTTTTTTATCAAGATTTAGGTCGTATATTTGAATAGGCATGGAATAATTCCCCTTTGTCGCTTTTGTTATAGGATTGGTCTTTACTGTTATTGTTTGGAAATCACAGTGTCGCTATCATTATAGTATAACGTGAATTAAAAAGTGAGGGGATTTTATGGATAATGTAAATATAGCTTTAATGCTAAAGGGAATTAAAGACAGTGAGGCTTTCTTTGAACTCGTTGACCGTTGCCAGGCACCAGTTAAAATTCAGGTTCCTGGTGGAGATTTGCATGATTTGCGTGGCAATGTCTTACTCCAAAATTATTTAACATGGGAATCACCAATCAGCGCTATTGAATGTGTGGAGGTGTTTTGTCATACTGAAGCAGATCTTGCTTCTATTTTGGAGTTTATCGAAGAATATCAATTATTTTAAATGATAATCTGAAGAGACGTTTCCTGAATAAAGGGAATTTCTCTTTTTTCATTTAGGATGTGACATAAGGCAGTGATTTTCACCATATAATTTAGTAGATAGGAGGGGATTTGTATGTTAATTGTCACAACAGATACGATTGTCGGAAAAGAGATTATTGAAGTAAAGGGATTAGTAAAGGGGAGCACTGTCCGTTCTAAACATATTGGAAAAGATATTGGAGCGGGATTAAAAACTATTGTTGGAGGAGAATTAAAAGGGTACAACGAGATGTTAATTGAAGCGCGTCAAATTGCATTCGGTCGCATGGCTGATGAAGCTGAAAGTCTAGGCGCTAATGCAATTGTTGGTGTCCGTTTAATGTCATCAGCTGTGATGGCAGGGGCTGCAGAAATGGTGGCTTATGGAACAGCAGTGGTGGTGAAATAAAAATGGAAATTCTCGTATGTGTGGTGCTTGGATTTTACTTAGTTTGTATCATTGGGGTGGTAGGATTACTAGCTTATAAAATAGTGGAGCGTCGACGAGAAATAAAAAAAGAGAAAGAAGAATTTAAAAATTATAAGGATTATTAGAAGGGGGGAGGGAGTAGTGGAGAATTACTCTTATATTGAGACTAGAAAAGTTTTTAGTCGTCTTGGATTTGCCCTAACTTTTAGTATTTTATCTGTGAATGTTGTTCAACTCATTGTAGCGGGATTTATGTCAGCTGTTGATCCAAACTTATTAATGACAGATTGGGCTAATTTTTTCTTAATCGCAGTCAGTTTTTACTTAATTGGATTTCCATTAGCTTATTGTATGATGAAAAAAATACCGACAGCTGTTTCGCAAGAAAAGAAACGATTAACACTACGGCAACTCGTTGAATATGGATTAATTTCTTATGCTGTGATGATTCTTTTGAATTTTTTAACGACCTTCTTGCTGAGCTTTATAGAATTGTTTAAGACAGAATCCATTGTAAATCCCGTTCAACAGGTGATTTTAACTGGAAGTCCGTGGCTTAGCTTGTTATGTATTGTCGTTTTATCGCCAATTATTGAAGAACTTTTATTTCGGAAAATACTACTTGATCGGGTACGTATTTATGGAGATAAAGTGGCTATTATCTTTACTGCGATTGCATTCGGTTTTTACCATGGAAACTTATCACAACTATTTTATGCCGTTGGACTCGGTATCATTTTGGCCTACATCGTTTTAAAAACAAATCAACTTAAATATTCAATAGGAATTCATATGTTTGTCAACGCCATGGGTTCACTCATCTTACCCATGTTAATCGGAGATGGAAGCGACTTGTTAAGGGCTCAGATAGCTAGCGTTATTGTTGTTATTTTGATTACGTTTGGAACGATATTAATCATCAAAAATCGTAAAAAAGTTGAGCTTGTGCAAGGAGATTTAACGATTCCAGAAAGTAAGTTAATGCAACTTGTATGGCTTAATCATGGAGTTTTCGCTTACCTACTATTTAGTATCGCATTGATTATTATGGTTACTGTTGTAACTTAAAAAGAACTAACTCGCTTGAGTTAGTTCTTTTTCTATTTTTTGTAAGAATTCATCAGATGGGCGTAAGAAAGTTGATGATGAATTTTCTGATTCAAAATGAATGATTTCAACATTTTGAATCAGTGTAAATAATATATCAGCACTATAATTTAAATCATCGTTTGTAAGTTTAGTATTAGAATAATTGACTGTTAATTCATAAGGCTCTGATGCGGTTTGCAGACTAAATGTATAATCTTGAAGATTTACAGGTAATAAACTTAGAATATTTCCAACCGCTGAGTTATCCCCAATATAAGAATTTTTATAATTTAATAAGCTATCAGACTTTCCACACCCCACTAGAGTTAATAAACAAATGAATAAAATCATTCGTTTCATATTGATCACTTTCCTTTCTTAGTGATTACTGCGCAAAAAAACAGCATTAATCCCTCATATCATTATGATAACATGCATAAGGTCCTTATTTGAAAACTTTTATCGAATTTCCTAGTAGTTGAGGGATGATCTTACTTTTTAAGAGAGCTCTCTTCTAGTGGACGAGTATCATAAATGTTGCCGTAGGAGACCTGCATTAAATGAAAGGATGGAATTTTCAAAGTAGGTGAAACTCTTTCGTAAGGATTAATACGTGGGGTTAAAGAGGAAAATGGCGTCAAAATTCGGATAAAGAGCTTGAGGAGCAGGAAGAATATTTCTTTAAACGTTAAAAGGGATGGAGATTTCTCCACCTCTTTTAGTGTGCTTGTAGTTTTTGAATTAATTCATCTGTCACATTATTACCTTCAAGTTGATAAGCAAGTAAGACAGCCCCAAGACAAGGTTCTAGAAGCGGTGCTTGAATCTTGCAATCTAAGTTTTGTAATTCGTTAGCGAGTGGTACTAAGATAGTATCGCCTGATTTGAAAACTCCACCTGAATATGAGACGGCAAATGAATCCGTTAAATTCAATTGTTTAGCTAATGTTTTGATGTGTAAGGCAAGTTCATGTGCCGCTTGGTGGAATAGATTTTGACAGGCGATGCATCCGCTTTGGGCGGCTTTTGCCCCAATTGCTGAGAATTTTGCAATGTCAGGCCTTGAAAGTTTAAGTCGATTAAAGACGATATCCACAATTTCGTATAAATAGGTAATGTCATAAGCTTCTTCAATGATATCGACTAAACATGTCTTTTCATGGCGCCCGTCTTTTTGTTTCGTATACTCATTAATGACACGAAGTCCAATCCAGTGTGCACTTCCATCATCTCCGATATTTGGACCAAAACCTCCACACCGAAGAGAGAGGCCTTCCTTATTTCGACCATTTGCGATACTACCGGTTCCCGCTACAATGTTGATTCCAGGCTGACACCCGCATCCTGCTGCCCATCCCACAACGCCATCATTATCCACTTGATAGGGAATCTCTTGCATTACTTCTGCTAAGATATCATCAATGACTTCTTTATCTGCTTGACTTTCTCCATAACCTGGAACCCCAATAAAGACAAAGTTTAAATCTGTTGGTTGGATATCAATTTTGCTACAAGCTAGTTTAATATGAGATTCAAGACGATTTCTTAGTTCATCCGCCCCAATTTGATGAATATGTATCGTCTCACTTTCAAAATCCACTAAGACATCCATCTCTTGATTGGCAATCACATATCTTGTTTTTGTTCCACCACCATCAATCCCCATGTAATACATCAGTTACCCCTCCTATAAATCGTTTACAGAACTAGTATAAGAGAGAATGAATTTTTACTATATAGTTTTTCTTTTGATGAATATAGGATATTTTGTGATTATCCACAATTAAAAAAATCCAAAGATAGAAGATCATTTATCTCCTCTCTTTGGATAGTGGTAAGGATTTATGGAGGCAATCGTCATTAGTAAGTTAAAACCATCACATGCTCATGACCAAAGATTTGGCCATTAAATTCAAAACCAAAATTTTTATAAAGGTTAATTGCAACTTCACCGTCACGGTGAGCTCCAACGAAAATATTATGATGAGTCTTATCTTCTTTAATTCGTTCTATGACCTGCTCTAATGCTTGTGTTCCATATCCCATATTTTGATATTTTTCATCAATCATGAAACGGTAAATCCAATACTCATTATCATCCACATCAAGACAATACATCACAAATCCGACCATGATATCATGATGATAAATGGCAAGTGGGATGCATTCTGGTTGCACTTTAGACTGAGCGATGGAAATCGCATTTGAAGTAACGAAATCTTCTTGATCTTTAGAAACTGTTAATTCAATGCAATCCCAAAAATTATCTTTTGTTATCTCCTTCAATGTAATCATAAATATTCCCCCATAAAACGTAATCAGTTGTTAATTCATTATATGGCAGTATTAAAAATTTTATACAGTGAAGCGAATTAAGGCAAAATCTCTAAAAATATGATGGTTAAATGAACTATAAAAATCAATAAAATCCTATAAATAGTTCATTGATAGAAACAGGGGAGGAGAGTATGATAAGGGGGAAACTTGAACTTATAAAAATGTGGGGGATAATCATGGATAATGAATTGAAAATTGTAACATTTAATTTAAGAATTACAGTAGATGATGGACTTAATGTATGGGAAAATCGTGTTTCTCATGTGGTCCATAAAATTAAAAGTGAAGCTCCGGATCTGATTGGATTTCAAGAGTTAACTGAAATTAGTTTGAGGGATTTAAAACGACAGTTAACGGATTATGTTTTTGTTGGATGCGGTCGAGATGAGCAGATGAGTGGGGAAATGGTGATGATTGCTTACAATAAAAATAAACTTGATTTAATGAGTTTAGATATTTTTTGGTTTTCTGATACTCCCTATAAGCCAGGGAGTAAAAAAGAGATGATGACATTGGCAAGACCTTGCAATGTAGCCGTGTTTAAAAATCAACTCACAAATCAGATTTTCCGTGTATATAACACGCATTATGATCACATGCAATCAAGCATAAGAGTACAAAGTAGTGAGCAACTATTAAATGATTTACACTTACGTGAACAAAATATCTCGCTGCCAACCCTAATCATGGGAGATATGAACTCTGAACCACAAGACGAAGAAATTAAAGCTATCGTCAATAATGAGATAATCGAATTGAATGATTTGACTGATAAATTAGATTATACCTTCCATGACTATGGAAAAATAAAGATTAAAATTGACTATATCTTTGCGACTAAAAGTGTAAATGCCTCTAAAGCTGTTGCTTGGGCAGACTGTTTTGATGGTGTTTATTTGTCAGACCATTATCCAGTGATGGTGAGGGTAACATTTAAATAAAGATAATTTTAAGGGGGGGCTATAATGAAATAGCCCCTTTTAACGTCTAGAAATTAATGTTGAGAAGAAAAAAATCCCATGTACATTTTGTACATGGGATTTGGAAGATTAAGTGTAACACTTAGTTTTTTATGCTAATGCTAAATATTCATCGTATGTTGTTTGTTTGTCAACGATTGTTCCGTCTTCTTTGATGTCGATGATGCGGTTAGCGATTGTTTGAATAAATTGGTGGTCATGTGATGCGAATAAGACGTTGCTTGAGAAGTCTTTTAATCCATTATTAACCGCTGTGATTGATTCAAGGTCTAAGTGGTTTGTAGGTTGATCAAGCATTAATAAGTTAGCATTTGTTAACATCATGCGTGATAACATACAGCGTACTTTTTCTCCCCCTGATAATACTGAAGCTTTTTTAAGGGCTTCTTCACCAGAGAATAACATACGTCCTAAGAATCCGCGAACATAGCTTTCTGTTTGGTCATCAGAATATTGACGTAGCCAGTCAACTAATGATAAGTCAGATCCATTAAAGAATTCTGAGTTGTCTTTAGGGAAATAAGCTGTTTTGATTGTCACACCAAATTTGAATTTTCCACTGTCTGGTTCCATTTCACCGTTTAAGATTTTGAATAATGTTGTAACGGCAATTTCATCACCGATAAATGCAATTTTGTCATCTTTATTAACCATGAAGCTTACGTTATCTAAAACTTTAACTCCATCGATTGTTTTTGTTAATCCTTCAACGAATAAAATGTCATTCCCAACTTCACGTTCTGGTTTGAATCCAACGTATGGATAACGACGACTTGATGGTTCAAGGTCATCTAATGTAATCTTATCTAATAATTTTTTACGAGATGTCGCTTGTTTAGATTTAGAAGCATTAGCAGAGAAACGTGCAATGAATTCTTGTAATTCTTTGATTTGTTCTTCTTTTTTCTTATTTTGTTCTTTAGCCATACGATTTAATAATTGGCTTGATTCATACCAGAAATCATAGTTACCAACGAATAATTTGATTTTCCCAAAGTCAACGTCACAAATATGAGTACACACTTTATTTAAGAAGTGACGGTCATGGGATACAACGATAACTGTTCCCTCGAAGTTGATTAAGAATTCTTCTAACCAGTTAATTGATTGAATATCTAAGTGGTTGGTAGGCTCATCGAGTACTAAGATTCCAGGGTTTCCGAATAATGCTTGAGCTAATAATACTTTGACTTTTTCAGCCCCTGTTAATTCTTTCATTAATTTATCATGTAATTCTGTTGGAACACCTAAACCTTGTAATAAAGAGGCAGCATCTGATTCTGCTTCCCACCCGTTTAAGTCAGCAAATTCACCTTCAAGTTCAGCTGCTAAAATTCCATCTTCTTCAGAGAAATCTTCTTTCATATATAACGCATTTTTTTGTTGAGTAATTTCAAATAGGCGTTCATTACCACGAATTACTGTTTCTAAAACTGGTAATTCATCGTATTGATAATGATCCTGTTTTAAAACTGACATACGAATATCTTTTGGGTAACTTACATGACCTGTATTAGGTTCGATTTCACCCGCTAAAATTTTTAAAAACGTAGATTTTCCAGCTCCGTTTGCACCGATTACTCCGTAGCAATTTCCTGGAGTGAATTTTAAGTTAACTTCTTCAAATAATTTTTTATCACCATATCGTAAACCAACGTTTGATACTGTAAGCATGCTAAAACACCTCCGTGTAATTTATCTTGAAACATTATATCACATTTTTGATAGATGTCACATGTGATTAATAAGATACAATCCTTGATAGGAGCATTGTTTTGGAATTATTAAATGGTTAAGATTTTTGTTTTTATTTATGTTCTGATGAAAATAAATCAGGTAATTGGTCCATACTAAATAAGATTGTAGTTACGTTAAAAAAATAAAGAGAGAATAAGCACAGAATATTAGCTAGGAAACGATATCATTCGACGTGTTAGGTTGCAAAGGGGTTTAAAATAGTGTATAATTTATTGACACTTCGTAAACATGACACTATCGTAAGTGATGTTCGTCTGCTCATTTACGTTTTTTTTGTGTTTAAATAGAAAGGAAGCAAAGAATGACAGAAATTACATTTAAAGATCTTGCTTTATCACCATCAACATTAAAAGCAATTGAGGAGATCGGGTACGTTAAACCATCACCAATCCAAGCAGAAGCAATCCCAGTAGTATTAGCTGGAAAAGATATTATCGGACAAGCACAAACAGGAACAGGGAAAACGGCAGCATTTATGTTACCAATCCTTGAAAAAATTGATCCTAAAAATAAAAATGTTCAGGCATTAGTATTATGTCCAACTCGTGAGTTAGCGGTACAGGTTCATGAAGAATCTAAAAAATTCTCACGTAACAACCGTGATGTTCACATTTTATCAATTTATGGAGGACAATCATATGATCCTCAAATCCGCGCACTTAAAAAAGGTGTTCAAATCGTTGTCGGAACTCCAGGACGAGTTATGGACCACATGCGCCGCGGCACTTTAAAACTAGAAAACTTAAAAATGTTAGTTTTAGATGAAGCTGATGAAATGTTAAACATGGGATTCAAAGATGATATCGAAGAAATCTTAGAAAAAACACCTGAATCTCGTCAAACAGTTATGTTCTCAGCGACAATGGCTCGTGAAATCATGAACATTGCTAAAACCTATCAAAAAAATCCTGAAGTGGTTAAAGTCGTTTCAGAAGAATTATCAAACAAAAAAATCGATCAATACTACGTTGAAGTTAAACGCCAAGACCGTGTTCAAGCGATGATTCGTTGTATCGATATGATGGGATTAACTTCTTCTATCGTCTTCACTAATACTAAACGTGAAGTTGATGAATTAGTTTCTAAATTACAAGAAGAAGGTTACGTAACTGAAGGGTTACACGGAGACTTAAAACAAGCTCAACGTGACCGCGTTATGAACAGCTTCCGTCGTAAAAATGTTAATATCTTAGTTGCAACTGATATCGCTGCTCGTGGTATCGACGTAAGTAACGTTGAAGCAGTATTCAACTACGATATCCCATTAAATGAAGAAAACTATGTTCACCGTATCGGACGTACTGGTCGTGCGGGGATGACTGGATTATCAATTACGTTTGTATTCGGAAAAGATATGTTCCGTATCCGTCGTATTGAAGATTACACAAAAACAAAAATGTCTAAAATGCCAATTCCATCAGTAGAAGAAATTCAAGCGAAAAAATCTACTAATGTTATTGACGAAATCGTTGCTAATTTAGAAGGAAAAGATTTCTCTAAAGAAAACGAATTAATCGCTGCAATCTTAGAAAAAGGATTCACAATTGAACAAGTTGCGGCTGGTTTATTACAAATGAAAATTGGTCAAAGCACTAAGAAATATGCTCATATCGAAGAAGTTACAGCAGGTAATCCAAAAGCTAAAGGAATGCGTAAAAACGAAGTTCGTTTATTCGTAAACGTTGGTTCTAAGCAAAAAGTTAAGGCTAAAGACTTCGTTGGAATGTTAACTAAAAAGTCTGATATTCCTGCACGTGCAATCGGAGATATCGACGTTTATAAAAAATTCACATTCATTAATGTTGATAAAGCACACGCTAATAACATTATCCGTAAATTAAACTCAAAATTAATTAATGGTAAACCAATTCGTGCTGAAAAAACAGCTCCTGGTGCGGCAATGCCTAAAGATCGCTAATTAGTAGCGTTGATGTTATATAAAAAAAGCCTTCATAATCTTTATGGAGGCTTTTTCCTGTTTTTAAATTCTATGAAATAGTATTAACAAAATAACTAATTTTTTCCTATCGCTACAAGAGCTGTGGTGTTAAAATAAATATATTGTGCCAGATGTGAGAATTGGAAGGGAGATATTTTTACCGTGTCAACAAGACTAAAACCTAAATTATTATCTGTTATGAAAACTTATAATAAGGAGCAGTTTATTAAAGACGTAATAGCTGGATTAATTGTTGCTATTATTGCTTTACCACTCTCAATTGCATTAGCAATTTCTTCGGGGGTTTCACCTGAACAAGGGTTATATACTGCTATTATTGCTGGTTTTTTTATTTCTTTACTTGGAGGTAGTCGTGTCCAAATCGGGGGACCGAGTGCTACGTTCATGGTGGTGGTTTATGGAGTCGTAGCTACTCATGGAACTGAGGGGTTATTGATTACTACGATTTTAGCTGGAATTATATTGATTTTATTTGGACTCTGTAAATTAGGTAGTATGATTAAGTATATCCCGTATCCAATTACGGTAGGATTTACAAGTGGAATTGCAGTTACCATTTTTAGTTCACAGATTAAAGATTTCTTTGGAATGAATATCGGGACTGTGCCAACAGAATTTATTGAGAAATGGATTTATTATTTTGAGTCATTTGATAAAGCAAGGTTGTTACCATTTATTATAGGTTCGTTAGCTTTAGCTATTTTAATTATTTGGCCTAAAATTAATAAAAAGATTCCAGGGTCTTTAATTGCGATCGTTGTAACAACATTTCTGGTATCTGTCTTAAAGTTAGATGTGCAAACTATCGGAAGTCAGTATGCAAATTTATCTTCTTCATTTCCAATGCCATCAATTCCTCACTTTACATGGGCTAAGATTCAAGTTTTATTAGCACCGGCATTTACGATTGCATTTTTATGTTCGATGGAATCATTATTATCAGCTGTTGTATCGGATGGTATGATTGGGAGTAAACATCGATCAAATATGGAATTAGTAGCAGAAGGGATTGCTAATATTGCATCAGGATTATTTGGTGGAATGCCTGCAACGGGGGCAATCGCACGAACAGTTGCAAACATTAAAAATGGAGGACGTACTCCAATTGCTGGAATTATTCATGCGTTAACATTATTATTTATTTTATTAGTGTTAATGCCGTTAGTAAAGTTAATTCCATTAGCTACGTTAGCTGCAATTTTAATTATGGTTTCTTATAATATGAGTGAGTGGCGTATGTTTAAAAAATTATTGCATGCACCAAAAAGTGATGTCGCAGTTTTATTAACGACCTTCTTTTTAACAGTATTATTTGATTTAACACTTGCTATTAGTGTTGGGATGGTTTTATCATCATTCTTATTCTTAAAACGTATGACAGATGTAACGGATGTTTATGGATTAGATTTAATGGATGATCATGAAGACAGTGAATTGTTAGATGATGAATTAAAAGAGGTATTATCAGATGAAATTTTAGTTTATGAAATTAATGGCCCATTTTTCTTTGGAGCTGCTGATAAATTTTTAGATTCAATTCAGTCGTTACAGGGGCCATCTAAAGTATTAATTATAAGATTGCGAAATGTACCTGTTATTGATGCTACAGCTGTTCATGCATTAGATTTATTATATGATAATTGTGAACGTTCAAATACGGTTTTAGTCTTGTCTGAAGTCGCAGATCGACCATATCAAGTTATCAAACGTGTTGGTTTAGTCAAACACATCGGTCGCGCAAATGTTTGCCGCGGATTTGAAGATGCGATTACAAGAGCAAAACAACTGATTGCTTAGTAAAAAAAGGTCCCTCTCTTTGGGGGCCTTTTTATGTTAAGAAAAACTTAAGGAATATTGTCGTAATTTCTTAAGTTTTTAATGGTATTTTATAAAAGAAATATGTCTCAGTTCATCACAAAATAAAAAAGCTTCCTAGATGGAAGCTTTTTTTTATTACCTAGGAAAAGGTTAATCTTGATCATTCATAAAGAAATAACGGTCATGTTCAAAATGATTTTGAACATTCATTAATGTTTCTCCAAAACGTTGGAAATGAACAACTTCTCGTTCTCTTAAATAACTTAGTACCTGACGAACATCTTCGTCTGTAGCTAAATCAAGTAAATGTTCATAACTTGCTCTTGCTTTTTGTTCAGCCGCCATATCAGCTGTTAAATCTGCTACTGGATCAGCTTTAAGTGCGACATAACCTGCATTCCATGGAACGCCATTTGGATCAGCTAGGAAAATCCCTGTTCCTCGTCCTGCATAGCTAGTATCAAGACCAGCAGCTTTAATTTCCTCAATACTTGCACCATCTGTTAACTGATAAATTAAAGAGGCCACAATTTCAAGATGAGCTAATTCTTCGGTACCAATATCGGTTAAAGTTGCAATTGATTGTCCTGTTGGCATTGTATAACGTTGATGAAGATATTCCATTGAAGCAGTTAATTCTCCATCAGCACCTCCTAGGGCATCATAAATATCTTTAGCCATTTTTAAATCACGTTTTTTTATATCCACTGGAATTTGTAATCTTTTTTCATATACCCACATTTAATATGTCCCCCTTATTTATTTTTCCATGGCCATGGTTCATCTATCCAATTATACTTTCCTGTTAAATCACTGTGACCGAAATTAAGGAGTGGACCATATTCTTTTTCGTATTGATCTTTTAATGATTGATATTGAGCAGTAGCATTTTTGTAATCAGCTAGTGCTTTTTGATTGCCTGGATGTGTATCGAGAAAAAGTCTTAAATCTACTGCAACTAAACTGATTGCTTGGATGTTACGTAGTAGTTCGTTTTTATTCATAGCGGTTACCTCCTCTTACAGGAACTTTTCTAGGAGTGTAAGGCATGTATAAATCTGCAAAGGCAGTTCCTTGTTGAAGTGTATTAGTAGAATCATTTAAATTTTGATAAGATTGCATTTTAACACAACTAGTTGCGAGTGGAATATTATCGCAAGAGATGAGTGGTGATCCATCAGCACGACCATCTCGATAAGATTGTGTTTTAGTATACACAGGTTGATCGGTATCATCACCATAGTATTCTTTTTCTAGCAAGTATAAGTTATAGTCTTGCATAGTTGAACCTTTTGGTTGTTGTTGAACGCTATAAACCATATTACCGGTTAGTGGATATTTCTCAGTTGTCGTTTTGGTTGTTGTTATTTGATTACTTACAGGTTCTTGGTTTGTACATGGTTGCGCATAAGTTTCAACATAAGTTGTTTTTTTATGATGGGTAGTCGTAGATTGATTCTGTGCAACTGGAACTGATTGAGTCGTTTGTGTTGTTACAAGTTGATTAGTTGGCATTCCAACTTGGCTACTATAAATAGAAGCAGTACCGTATGCTGGATAACTAGCAAGAGGCATTGATTGTGTAGAAATCATTGCATTTTGATAGTTAGGTTGAGTCATATTTTGGTCGTAACTAAGGGTATTATCAACCATATTTGGTTGAGTCACAGCTTGTTGAACCGTAGCTTGGGGAGTCATCATAGGCTGTTGCATCATAGCAGGCTGAGACACAACTTGAGAAGTCATCATAGGTTGTTGCATCATAGCGGGTTGAGTCATAGCTTGAGAAGCCATCATAGGTTGTTGCATCATAGCAGGTTGGGTCATAGCTTGAGAAGTCATCATAGGTTGTTGCATCATAACAGGTTGGGCCATAGCTTGAGAAGCCATCATAGGCTGTACCATAGTAGGTTGTACCATAGGCTGAGAAGCCATCATAGGTTGATAAAATGGCATTGCAGCTACGTTAGAACCTCCACAGGCACGTGACTGATTAGAATTCGAATTATAAATCAACGGTTTGCACCTCCATATTAAACAGTAATTAAAACTAATAAAATCCTCCAAATTTATTAGAAATTCATTACTTATTGGCAACATCTTTGCCTAATTCTAGCATATGATAAAAGTTTAATATGGTGAGTGAGAGACGAATGAGTTTGAATAAAATTGTAATTTTAAATAATATTGCTAAATCGTTTTTATGTTTTTGGCACTGTTTTATCTAATTTGTTCCATTTTATTTTTAAGATAATAGCGATAATTATAAAGGCTATAAAATCGGAGATAGGGAAGGCATACCAGACTCCATTAATTCCTAATGGTGTAAATCTAGGAAGAATAAGAATTAATGGAATCAGAATAATGAATTGTCTGAGAATAGATAGGAATAAAGAGGGGATGGCCTGACCAAGAGATTGAAATAAAGTAGAGGTGACCATTTGAAGTCCGATGGTCCAAAAGAAAAATAATTGTAGTTTTAAAACAAATGATGCTTCTTGCATAATTGTAGTATCTTTTAGGAATAAACTAATCGTTGCAAAAGGAAATAGAATTCCAATGACAGAGGCTATAACTCCAATAACAGTTGTATAAATTAAGGATAATTTAACAACTTGTTTAATTCGGTCTGGTTGTTTTGCGCCATAGTTATAGCTAGCAATCGGTTGCATTCCTTGATTGATTCCCATGATAGGAAGAAAGAAAAAGGAGATAATGCGGTTAACAGTACCGAATGCTGTTAAAGAGGCTGTGCCACCATAGGTTCTAAGAGTTGCATTGGTAATGAGCGCAAATAATGAGCTTGCACCATTTCTTGCGAAAGCTGAAAATCCGACACTAATGATGGACTTGATAATTTCTAAATTGGGAATTAGGTATTTCTTTTCAAATTTGACGATACTTCGATGACTCAAAATATAAAATAGTGAAAAAGCTGTTGCAAGCATCTGTGCGATAATCGTTGCTAAAGCAGCACCGTTTATTCCAAGCTTAAAGATAAAAATAAAAAGAGGATCGAGTGCAATATTAACAAGAGCACCAATTAAGACTGTTACCATTGATATTTTAATATTTCCTTCTGCACGGAAAACGGCGCTTGAAATTAAGGCTAGAGCATTGAATGGAATAGCCCAAATAGACATGCGTAAGTAATCTTTAGCAAATGGAGCTAAATCTTGATTGACGCCGAAAAAATATAAAATTTTATCTGTAAAAAGAAAGGTTAAAATCATTAAGATAATGGAAATTATTAAGGTTAACACGTAGGAATTTGTTGTAATTTGATTTGCTCGGGATTCATTTTTTTCACCGAGACTTCGCGAAATAGCAGAAGCTGCTCCAATTGAAATCATCTGAGCAAAGGCTACATAAAGGGTTTGAATTGGATAAACAATTCCAACCCCACCGACAGCCAAAATTCCAACGCCCTTGCTAATGAATATTGTATCAACAATGTTATAGATACCACTGGCAAACATTCCTAAAAAAGCAGGAAGTGAAAAAGAAAAAAGAAGCTTTCCAACTTTCTCACTTCCTAAAAAATCACTTCTAGATGTCATTCTTTTCACCACGTTATAATTTAATCTTTTTAAAATAGTATATGTAAATTTAAAGAAAAATCACTTTACATAAATTGTTAATTATTGATTGTTAGAAGAGAATGAAATAAAAACGTTTAAAAAATTTTTATTTGGATATATTAAAAAATAGTTTTTTATAGAAAAAAACGTTTTAAAACGGATATTTTTTTACATTTTTTGTTAATTAAAACCATCGTTTACCTAAATCTACCTAATTAATTCCTAAATATTACAATAATTTCTTGTATTAATTGGTAGTTTTTTATCCTATAATCATTTGAAGAAAAAAATATGTATATTTTGTGTATAAAGGAGTGGTACGGGATGGCGAGTCAATTATTTCTTCCGGCAATCGTTATTTTCTTGATTGCATATGGCCTTATTATTTCTGAAAAATTTAATAGAACAGTTATAGCTCTATTAGGAGCAGTTCTGATGTTAGTTTTTCATATCTTAACACAGGAAGAAGCATTAGGCTTTATTGATTTCAATACGGTCGGGCTCTTAATCGGTATGATGATTATTGTTAATATTTTAAAACGAACTGGAATTTTCCAATATGTTGCAATCAAAACAGCACAATTATCTAAAGGTAGTCCATGGAGAATTATGATTTATTTTGCGGTTATTACAGCTATTTCTTCTGCCTTGTTAGATAATGTAACAACTATTTTATTAATTGCACCGGTTACGTTTGTTATTACAGAAACGCTTGGACTTAATGCCATACCATTTTTATTAACCGAGGTATTTAGTGCCAATATCGGTGGATTAGCTACTTCAATTGGAGATCCAACAATCATTATGATTAGTGGAGCGACAGGGCTATCATTTACAGATGTCTTATTTAATTTAGGACCAGTTGTTCTTGTAATTTTTGCAACAGTCTTATTCATCTTAAAATTTGTATTTAGAAAACATTTTGTTATCAGTGATGAGAATAAAGCTAAAATTGCTGAATTCGATGTTTCTAAAACTATTACAAATCCTACGTTGCTAAAAAAAAGCGGGATTATTTTACTACTAACTATCGCAGGGTTTGCAACTCATCATGCACTTGGAATTGAGTCAGCAACTATTGCATTGTTTGGGGCTGGAGTCTTGTTATTAATTAGTAGAATTGATGTTGAAGAAGTTTTATTAGAAGTTGAATGGCCAACGATCTTCTTCTTCATGGGATTATTCGTCATGGTAGGAGCACTAGAAAAAGTAGGGGTACTTGAAGTTTTAGCCAGCGGATTGATTGAGTTAACAGGTGGAAATCTAATGATTACTGCATTACTTATTTTATGGGTTGCAGCTATTGCCTCTGCATTCTTAGATAATATTCCATTCGTTGCAACAATGATTCCTTTAATTATTAATATCGGAACAATGACTGGAATGAATATTGCACCGTTATGGTGGGCGTTAGCCTTAGGAGCTTGTCTAGGTGGTAATGGTAGTATCGTTGGAGCTTCATCAAATGTTATTGTTAGTGGAATGCTTCATAAGAAAGGATATAAATTATCGTTTGGGGATTTTTTAAAGATTGGATTCCCTATTATGATTATTTCTGTTATCATTTCTACTATTTATCTTCTAATCTTTTATGTATAATGTGATTAAATAATTTGATGATAAAGGAGATATATTATGGATAAATTTAATCCGGAATTTACAGGTGCAGGTATTTTTACGAACGCTAGTTATATGCGTATGCAAGCCAATCAACATGAAATGGTTTTACGTCAAATGGGTGGAGAAGTTTTACAACTCCCAAGTAGTTGCTGTTATGTAAGATTCCATATTGGTGATTTCCGCTTATCGTATGTTTACAACATTAACAAATCAAATCGTTACTTCTTAGAACGATTAAAACCATATCCCCTTCCTCTTAAAGAATACGAAAATGAAGAGGATGTTATTGAAACCATTAAAATTGATTTAGAGCAATTTAAAAATGCGGCAAAGAGTAAAAATATTGCCTCATTCATTAAAATCAATCAAGAGTTAAATAAAACCGCAAAGGCTTTTGAAGATTTGTTCTTGTATTACAATGTTGAAAAATTCCATGCAGAATCAATTTTAAATAAAATTCAAGAAATTGAAGATGAAATTAGAAAGACAGCAGAGGAATCGGATTTGATTTATGATAAATCAAATCCAAATTATTTAAGTCATGTCTTTCCTTCTAACGAAGAATAAAGAAAAAGCCATCATACGATGGCTTTTTTTATGGTAATTTTCGCAGGCGCTTTTTCACCTCTGATGCTAAATAGCAAAGAGCAATAATGTTAATGGTTGCAGTTAATCCAACACCGATATCAACTAGTGACCAAATAAGTCCTGCTGAAGCACAGGCAGAGATAATGATGACCACAATCACAATAATTCGTACGAGGAAGAGGACATGATTGGTTTTAAAGAGATATTTGACGTTAGATTCGCCATAAAAATATCCAGTTAAAATCGTACTAAAGGCGAAGAAGAAGATAGCAATTGCTAGAATAATTCCTCCAATTGGACCAAATAAACTTGTTAAAGCATATTGAGTCAGTTCAATCCCATTACTATAGTTATCAGCAACACTGATAGCATCTGTTACCATGATTAAAAAGGCTGTAATAGTACAAATGAATAAGGTTGTAACATAAACACCAAATGCTTGGATATAACCTTGTTCAATTGGAAACTCACTATCTGTTGTTGCAGCCGCGTGAGCACCCGATCCCATTCCCGCTTCATTTGAAAAAACCCCGCGTTTAATTCCTGTAATAATTGTAAACATTACGGTGCCCCCGATTAATGGAGAGGGTTGAAAGGCATCTTCGAGAATTGTAGTGAAGAATGTGGGAATATATGAAAGATGCGTCAGCATAACAAATATCCCAATTCCAATGTAAAATAGCGCCATAATAGGTACGATTTTTGAAGTCATTTTAGCTATGGATGCAGCCCCTCCAAATATAATGCATCCACTTAAAATGGCAAGAAAGATTCCTGTTATAAGCGGAGGGATAGATAATACATCATTAAATGAAGTCGCAATTGTATTAGCCTGAATTGCACTAAAACCAAAAGTATAAGTTAGAATAATAATAATAGCGTAAATGATAGCAAAAGATTTTTTATGTAAGCCATCTTCAATATAGTAGGCCGGTCCTCCAATATACATCTTTCCATCTTTTCGTTTATAAATTTGGGCAAGTGTACTTTCTGCAAACGAAGCGGCAGCTGTAATAAATGCGCTGACCCACATCCAAAAAACACTTCCCGGTCCTCCAATATAAATTCCGAGTGCAACCCCGGCCAAAGAACCTACCCCTACTCGTGCAGCGAGGGCCATAGTAAAGGATTGAAAAGATGAAACACCCTCACTAGTTGGTGTTTTTTTGGTTAAACATTTAATCATTTCCTTAAATCGAAATTGTGCCCCTCTATAATAAAAAGTAAAAATTAAGCTTACGATTAACAAAGTGGGAATTGCTAAGTAAGACCAAATAATGTGTTCTATTTCTTTTATCATATAAGTCCCCCATCTTTTTTTACATCCTTGTTAACTATCTTATTTATCAACTTAAGAAATTATGTATTAAAAAAACGTAGGAATTCATAAGTAATTCCTACGTTTTAATGATTAAGCTTGTAGTTCTAATAATTTAGCAATGGTACGAACCATAACCCCAGTTCCACCTTTTGGTCCTAAGTCATGAGCTGCCTTTGTATCAGCAGTTCCTGCGATGTCTAAGTGAATCCATGGTGTTTCTTCAACGAATTCTTTTAAGAAAGCAGCCGCCATAATTGCTCCTGGTTTTCCAATTGGTGCATTATTTAAGTCGGCAACATCACTGGAACGTAATGCTTTTTGATCACGTGGATGAAGTGGCATTTGCCAAACGTATTCGTTTGTTAATTCTGCTGCTTTTAAGAATTGATTATAGAAGGTTTGGTTATTTGTGAAGGCACCTGTTGTATCCGTTCCTAAAGCTGCGATAATAGCTCCCGTTAAAGTGGCTAAATCGATAATTTTACTAGCTCCTAAATGTTTAGCAAATGTAATTCCATCTGCTAAGATTAAACGACCTTCAGCATCTGTATTGGTTACCTCAACTGTTTTTCCATTCATCGTTTTAATAACATCACCTGGTTTAATTGCATTACCGCTAATCATGTTATCTGTTGAAGGGATAACTAATAGTAAGTTAACGGGTAGGTTTAAGCGGACAGCTACTTGGAATGCTCCAAATGCTGAAGCAGCTCCCCCCATATCAGATTTCATATTTTCCATTCCAGCGCGTGGTTTTAAACAATATCCCCCTGTATCAAATGTTAAACCTTTACCGACTAAAGCTGTAATGTTTTCAAAACGAGGTGTTCCTTGATATTTAGCAACAATCATTTTTGGAGGTTCAACAGAACCTTGATTTACACCAAGAATTCCTCCCATTCCTAATTGCTCCATTTCTTCTTTTTCAACAATACGAACTTCAAGGTTATGTTCGTTTGCGAACGTTGCAACAGCATTTGCTAAATTAGTTGCTGTTAATTTATTTCCTGGTTCATTTAATAATTGACGAGCACTATTTGTTGCTTCTCCGTAGATAATACCGCGCTTTAAATCTGCTTCAATTGAACATTCACTATGAATGTAGAACTTGACTGGAGTTTTTACTTTTTCTTCTGTTTTATATGTTTCCATCTTATAAGTTGCAAGTGTAATAGCTTCACCACAAATCGTTGCTAACTCATTGATTGAGGTTTGTTTGCTATCAAATGTTTCAAGTAGGATTGTTACATCATCTTTTGCTATTTTTGCAACTTGTCCGATTACTTGGCGGCACTTCTCAGTATTAAAGTCTGTTGATTTTCCTAAACCAACGATATAAACTTTTTTGCTTTCAATTTGTCCAAGTGGATAAATTGGTGTAATCTCTTTGAAAGTAGTAGGAATTAATTTTTCTTCTAAAGAAGCAGATAAACGTTTATTTAACGCCTTATCTAATTGCAAGAATAATGGATGTGTCGTATCGCTAAATACACCAACTACTAAATTTGTTTTTTCATTTTTAAAATTTACTGTTGATTTAAATTGAATCATGTTTCTCACCCTTTCATTTGTCATTATTATAACATAGTTAAAAGTTTCCAGTTTGAAAAAAGCTTATATTTTATACTTTTTCTCATTTTTAGGATAGAATTTTTTTTTACTTTCATTCTAAATCTATTATATTTATTAAAAAATGACTCTCGTTATGAGAGCCATTTGATTCACTATTCAGATACAGGGACAACTGCTCCTTCGTAAGTATCAATAATGAATTGTTGAACTTCTTCAGAGTGTAACACTTTAACTAATGTTTGAATTGCTTCATTATTTTCATTTCCGCTCTTAACTGCAACGATGTTCACATATGGTGACTGTGATCCTTCCATTACGATAGCATCATTCATTGGATTCAATCCACCATCAAGCGCGTAGTTTGTATTAATTAAAACAGCATCACCTTCTTCAGCATTATAAACTTGAACTAATAATCCTGGATCGATATCTGTTTGGAATTTTAAGTTTTTAGGATTTTCAATGATATTTTCTACAGTTGCTTTGCTAACTTCAACAGAATCATCTAATTTGATTAAGCCTTCTGTTTGTAATAATCCTAGCATACGTCCGTGATCAGCAACTGAATTACTCATGATGATTGTTGCTCCTTCTGGCAATTCATCTAATGATGTATATTTTTTAGAATAAACTCCAATAGGTTCGATATGAATTCCACCCGCATTTACAAGGTTTGTTCCATGCTCAACATTGAATTCTTCTAAATAAGGAATGTGTTGGAAGTAGTTTGCATCTAATTCTCCATTTTCCACCGTTGTATTAGGTAAAACATAGTCTTGGAATACTGTAATATCAAGCTCGATTCCTTCTTCTAATAATAATGGAGCAGCAAATTCTAATATTTCAGCATGAGGGACCGCAGATGCTCCAATAGATAACTTTGTCGTTTCTGCAGGTTTTACTTCCTCAGTTTCTGGCGCTTCTGGTGTAGAAGTTTCTGGTTTTGTGTCATTTTGGCAACCAACTAATGTTAGGGCTGCAGCAAAGCTTAATAAACCTAAAGATAATTTTTTCATATTTAATTCTCCTCCTTGGATTTTGTTTTTATCGTGTTCCCCCACGATTCCTATATAAATCTCAATTTCGTGAAAAATTAAGGATTTATCTAATAGTTACTTAACGTCAGATTTCTTTTAACGTTTATCGATTTTTTTAGTAATAAAATCTCCGAGCATTTGGATGGTAAAGACAATAATTAAAATGATGACTGTCGCTACAAATACAACATCCATGCGATTACGCTGGAATCCATCAAGATAGGCCAAATTACCAAGCCCTCCTGCTCCGATTACACCGGCCATTGCTGTGTAACCAACAAGAGAAATCGTTGTGACAGTAATACCAGATACTAATGCAGGTAAGCTTTCAGGAATTAAAACTTTCCAAATAATTGTCCATATTGAAGCTCCCATTGCGACTGAAGCTTCGATAACTCCTTTATCGATTTCGCGAAGAGCGATTTCTACTAATCGACCATAGAATGGTGCTGCTCCAATAATTAGAGCAGGAAGTGCAGCATTCGGACCTAACATACTTCCGACTAACCATTTTGTGAATGGAAGTAACAAAATAATTAAGATAACGAATGGAATTGATCGGAATATATTGACGAAAGCAGATAAAATACGATTAATCCATTTATTTTCAAGTAACTGATTAGGTCCTGTTAAGAATAAGATTAATCCGATGATAAGACCTAATAAGAAAACACAAATACAAGCAATTAGTGACATATATAGTGTTTCAGTTGTGGCATCAAACATTTTATCAAAGCGTACATTCGGTAGTAATGATGAAATCATCGTGCCATCACCTCAATTTCTACTCCTGCCTCTTTTAAATAATTAAGTGCAGAATTAATATCATTTCCTGTTAGTTGAACGTAAAGTGATCCATAACCACCATCTTGTGTTTGAACAACTTTCCCGTGAATAATATTAATATCAACATCATATTGTCGAATAACGTTTGTGATAAATGGTTTTTCAGCATTTCCTTGGAAGTATTTTAATAAAACAATTTTTCCATCAGGGAATTGTTTTGATAGGGTATCTAACGTATTAAGTGATTCGTCTTCATTGACAACTTGCTTTACAAATCGTTTAGTAACGGAGTGACTTGGGGTTCTAAAGACAGTTAAGACATCACCTTGTTCGATGATACGACCATTTTCCATAATGGCAACATGGTGACAGATTTTTTGAATGACATGCATTTCATGTGTAATTAGAACGATAGTTAAATTGTATTTTCTATTAATTGTGACTAATAAGTCTAGGATTTCGTCTGTTGTTTGTGGATCGAGGGCTGATGTAGCCTCATCACACAGTAAAACTTTTGGGTTATTTGCCAACGCTCTAGCGATTCCGACACGTTGCTTTTGACCTCCACTTAATTGGGAAGGGTAGTTATTTTCTTTCCCGCTTAATCCAACTAATTGAATTAATTCTAGTACACGAGGTTTGATTTCATTTTTCTTAACGCCAGCAATTTCAAGAGAAAAGGCGATATTTTCATAAACAGTTCGAGACCAAAGTAGGTTAAAGTGTTGAAATACCATTCCGATTTGTTGACGTGCTAAGCGAAGTTCTTTAGCAGATACCTTAGTTAGATCTTTTCCGTCAATTGTAACGGTCCCGTCGGTTGGTCGTTCGAGTAAGTTTAACATTCTGATTAATGTACTTTTTCCAGCACCACTGTAGCCGATAATTCCGAAGATTTCTCCCTTTTTAATCTCTAGATTAACAGAATCAACTGCTGTTACTTGGCCGGATGAAGTTTGGAATACTTTTTTAACTTGATCAAGGATAATCATATTCTCTCCCCTTTCCTTAGATAAGTCATTTAACATTGATACAAAAAAACCTTCCTACTTAGATAAGTAGAAAGGTGGACTACATTTGCATGTAATGTCACACTTTCTCTCATCTGTCAGATAAAAATCTGCAGGAATTGGCACCGTATCATTAATTGATGGTTGCCGGGCATCACAGGGCCTGTCCCTCCGCCGCTCTTGATAAGAGTTTGTGTATCTGTATAAAATTTTAGTTTGTTGTGACTTAATACTTATTATAAGGCGTTTAGTTTAAAAGTCAATCTATTTTTTCCATTTTTTAACTTATACAGAAATACATATATATAAGGTAAGAAATTAAAAAATATTTTTTTGTTTAGCGTTCCTAATTTTTTATACAATATTTAATAATTCTAGATTAATTTTAAAATAGGTATATTAAATGAGGTAAATAGATAAGATGTAGGAGCAAGGAAGATTAGAGATGGGGGAGATTTTATTGAATGATTACATTATTGTTATTATTACAATGTCAGTAGCGTTGGCAATGGATGCTTTTGCTGTTTCAATAACACTCGGAATGGATGGAGCTACAAGTTCAATAAGACAGCGCTTGAAGGTAGCGACAAGCTTTGGATTTTTTCAAGGATTATTATTTATTTTAGGAATTATCTCGCTGACAATCGTAAGTGGAAATATTACAACTTATAATCAATATATTGCAGGTGTTATTTTAATCATTTTGGGGTCAAGAATGATTAAAGAAACATTTGAAGAAGAACCAGATAATTGTCCGTATCCGATTTGCCAACAAAAAAAGTGTAGTCAGGTTAAGTGTTTACGAACTGGAAAAACAAATAAAATCACGTTTAGATTATTAGTGATGTTTGGTATTGCGACAAGTATCGATGCGTTAGCTGCTGGAATTACGTATGGACTAATTTATGAGCAGATTATGTTAGCTGTCATTTGCATTTCAGGTGTTGCCTTTCTTTTATCTTATATGGGAGCAACCTTTGGTAGAAAATTAGGTCATATAATTGGAAATAAAGCTAATATATTTGGTGGAATATTAATTGTTATATTAGGAATAAAATCTATATTGTCCTAATATAAAACTTCTTTAGGATGTATCTTAAAGAAGTTTTTTTAGGTGGATAAAAATGTCACAATAAAATTTCAAAATATTAGAGCATATAAGTTGATTTTTTCCATTATCGGCAATATAATAGACAATGTAAAAGATATATACGTTATAACGTTTATGGGGATAGTTAAATGTTATGATGCTATGCAAACCCTTTACAAAATGAGGCTATCTGTTATAAAATCAAAGTGCAGTAACAGGTATTCGAAATTTCAGAGAGAGGTTCAAATTGGACCACAAGGAGGAATTATCATGGAAGCTTGGCAAGGCTTTAAAGGTGAAAACTGGAAAGAAAAAATTGATGTGCGTGACTTTATCAATCAAAACATTACTGTTTATGAGGGTGACGATTCATTCTTAGCAGGACCAACAGAAGCAACAACAAAATTATGGGATCAAGTAATGGAATTATCTAAAGCTGAACGTGAGGCTGGTGGAGTTCTTGATTTAGATACTAAAATCGTATCAACTATTACTTCTCATGAACCAGGATACTTAAATAAAGAGTTAGAAACAATCGTTGGTTTCCAAACTGATAAACCATTCAAACGTTCTTTACAACCATTTGGTGGAATTCGTATGGCTGAAAAAGCTGCTGAATCTTATGGATTCCATGTAGATCCAGAAGTATCTCACATTTTCACTGAATACCGTAAAACTCATAACCAAGGTGTATTCGATGCTTATACTCCAGAAATCCGTGCTGCTCGTAAATCAGGTGTTATCACAGGATTACCAGATGCTTATGGACGTGGACGTATTATCGGGGACTACCGTCGTGTAGCTTTATACGGAATCGACCGTTTAATGGCTGAAAAATTAAATGATCATAACAATACATCTCGTATCATGGACGAAGAAACTATTCGTTTACGTGAAGAGATTTCAGAACAATACCGTGCGTTAAAAGAATTAAAAGAAATGGCTGCGAAACATGGTTTCGATATTTCTAAACCAGCTACAACAGCTAAAGAAGCTATCCAATGGTTATACTTCGGATATTTAGCAGCAATCAAAGAACAAAACGGTGCTGCAATGTCTTTAGGACGTACTTCTACATTCTTAGATATCTATATTGAACGTGACTTACAAAATGGAGTAATCACAGAAGAACAAGCACAAGAGATGATGGACCACTTCGTAATGAAATTACGTTTAGTTAAATTCTCTCGTACTCCAGACTACAATGAATTATTCTCAGGAGATCCAACTTGGGTAACTGAATCAATCGCTGGTATGTCAACTGATGGATTCCCATTAGTAACTAAAAACTCATTCCGTGTATTACATACATTAGATAACTTAGGACCAGCTCCAGAACCAAACTTAACAGTATTATGGTCAACTAAATTACCACAAGGATTCAAAGAATACTGTGCAAAAATGTCAATCAAAACTTCAGCTATCCAATATGAAAATGATGACATCATGCGTCCAATCTATGGAGATGACTATGCTATCGCATGTTGCGTATCACCAATGAAAGTTGGTAAACAATTACAATTCTTCGGTGCTCGTGCAAACTTAGCAAAAGCATTATTATATGCAATCAACGGTGGTAAAGATGAAAAATCTAAAGCACAAGTTGGACCACATTGGGCTCCAATTACTGACGAAGTATTAGATTACGATAAAGTAATGGAACGTTATGATGAAGTAATGGAATGGTTAGCAGATTTATATGTTAATACATTAAATATCATCCACTACATGCATGACAAATATAGCTATGAGCGTATCGAAATGGCATTACATGATACAGATGCAGAACGCGTTTCAGCAACTGGTATTGCCGGATTATCAGTAGTAGCTGACTCATTATCAGCTATCAAATATGCTAAAGTTAAACCAGTTCGTGATGAATTTGGAATCGCAGTTGATTTCGAAGTTGAAGGAGATTTCCCTAAATACGGAAACAACGATGATCGCGTAGACCAAATTGCAATTGATGTTATGTCTTCATTCATGACAAAAGTACGTAAACATAAACCATACCGTGCTAAATTACAAACTCAATCAATCTTAACAATCACTTCAAACGTTGTTTACGGTAAGAAAACAGGAACAACTCCATGTGGTCGTAAAGCTGGTGAACCATTCGCTCCAGGTGCTAACCCAATGCACGGACGTGACTCTCACGGAGCTATCGCTTCAATGTCATCTGTAGCTAAATTACCATTCGAGTCTGCACAAGATGGTATTTCAAATACATTCTCATTAGTACCAAAATCATTAGGACGTACAGATGAAGAACGTAACAAAAACTTAGTAGCAATCATGGATGCTTATGTAAACAAAAAAGGACATCACTTAAATATCAATGTATTTAACCGTGATACTTTATTAGATGCTATGGAACATCCAGAGAAATATCCACAATTAACAATTCGTGTATCTGGGTATGCGGTAAACTTCATCAAGTTAACTCGTGCTCAACAATTAGACGTTATTAACCGTACAATGCATGAAAAAATGTAATTGGGAAGAATAGAAGATAAGGTGATTAGTATGAATGGATATGTACACTCAGTAGAATCTTTCGGAACAGTTGATGGTCCTGGACTTAGATTTATCGTCTTTGTCCAAGGATGCGGCTTACGATGTGCTTATTGTCACAACCCAGATTCATGGAAAATGAAAGAAGGGAAAGTAACGGAAGTTTCAGAAATTGTTGACGAATTAATTAAGTATAAAGAGTTTTTTGAGGCTTCAGGTGGAGGAATCACTGTAAGTGGTGGAGAACCTTTATTACAAATGCCATTTGTGACAGAATTATTTAAAGAGTGTAAAAAACATGGCATTCATACTAACATCGATACTTCAGGTGATTTACACTTCAATACTGAAGAACGTAAAGCACAACTTAAAGAATTATTATCAGTAACAGATATGCTAATGTTGGATATCAAAATGTTTGACGCACACAAACATAAACAGTTAACTGGTAAAGATAATGCACACATATTAGAATTTGGTCGACTTGTATCGGATGCTGGTATTCCAATGTGGATTCGCCGTGTTTTAGTACCAGGATTAACTGATGATGAAGAAGATCTTAAACAAACAGCCGAATATATTAAAACTCTGAAAACAGTTGAAAAAATCGAAGTTTTACCTTATCACAGCATGGGTGAGTATAAATGGACTCAAATGGGGTATGATTATCCATTAAAAGGACAAGAGGCTCCAAGTGATGAAGTTGTTAAACATGCTGAAGAAATTTTAGGTAAAGCAATCTAAATTCCTTCTACCGCTAATCCTTCCTTTTTGTAGGATTAGCGGTTTTTATATGTTAAAAAAGGTTCTATCTCATTATGAGATAGAACCTTTTAACTTTATAATGTTCAAATATTAATAGTTTTTAGCTTGTAATTCAAAGTGTGCTTGTGGATAAGTGCATACTGGGCAAGCTTTAGGTGCTTTTTTTCCATAGTGGATATGTCCACATTCTAAACAAACCCATGCTTGTTCTTCTTCACGCTCGAAAACTTTACCTTCTTCAAGATTTTTTAATAATTCTAGGTAGCGTTCTTCATGGTGTTTTTCAATTTTCCCAACCATTTCAAATAATACCGCGATACGATTTAATCCTTCTTCACGAGCAACTTCAGCGAAGCGAGCATACATATCTGTCCACTCACCATTTTCCCCAGCAGCAGCATCTTTTAAGTTAGTCATTGTATCAGCAACTTCTCCGTCATGAAGTAATTTATACCATAATTTTGCATGCTCCATTTCGTTGCGAGCAGTTTCAAGGAATACGTTAGCAATTTGCTCATATCCTTCTTCTTGAGCTTTAGCTGCATAATAAGTATATTTATTACGAGCCATTGATTCCCCAGCAAAAGCCGTCATTAAGTTTTGTTCAGTTTTAGTTCCTTTTAAGTTACTCATTTTTCTTCCTCCATAATGTAAATAAATGGTTACGAATTAAATTATAGCATTTTACTTGACAGTTGTTCAAGGAACTATAAATTTAATGATATTGTTTTTGAAAATTTAAAAGCTATATTCAAAGGAATATAGCTTGATTTATATAGTGGTTACTAATTACTGGACTCAACTTTTTTATTAGTAATTTTTTGCTTCTTGTTGGAAGTATGCTTGTGGATGCGCGCAAACTGGGCAAGCTTTAGGTGCTTTTTTACCATAGTGGATATGTCCGCAGTTTAGGCAAATCCAAGCTTCCTCTCCTTCGTGTTCAAATACTGTTCCTTCTTCGATATTTTGAAGTAGTTTTAAGTAACGTTCTTCGTGATGTTTTTCGATTGTTGCTACTTGTTCAAATAGGTAGGCAATACGAGTGAATCCTTCTTCACGAGCAACTTCGGCAAATTCAGCGTACATATGGGTCCATTCATCGTGTTCACCGGCAGCCGCTGCTTTTAAGTTTTCCATTGTATTTCCGATACCATCATTTAATAATTTATACCACATTTTTGCATGTTCTTTTTCGTTGTTAGCTGTTTCTAAAAAGATATTAGAGATTTGTTCATATCCTTCTTTTTTAGCTTGGGATGCGTAATAGGTATATTTATTACGAGCCATTGATTCCCCAGCAAAGGCTGTTAATAAGTTTGCTTCTGTTTTACTACCTTTTAAATTTGTCATTTGATAATCCCCCCGATAAGATAAGTTAAATCATCTTTACAAGCTTATCTTAGCATATAGAAACTATTTATCAAGGGTGATAGAAGCAACTTTTATATAAAATATCAGTAATAATTCTTAATATTTAAGCATAAGAAAAAGCAACTATCATATACTGATAATTGCTTTTTAATATTTATTTGTTAAAGATAAATTTTTCAATAACTTGAGCAATTCCATTGTCATTATTTGATGCAGTTACGTAGTTAGCGGCTGCTTTTACCTCATCGACTGCATTCCCCATTGCAACCCCAAGTCCCGCAAATTCGATCATTGGAAGGTCATTGTATCCATCTCCACAAGCAATTAACTGGGATTTATCTAATCCTACGTGATCAAGTAATTTTTGTAAAGAATATGCCTTATTAATATTTTGAGGCATAATTTCTAAGAAGAATGGCATTGATCGCATAACACTTAGACGTTCTCCAAGACGTTCTTTAAATTTCATTTCAACTTCTGCTAGGTATTCGGGTTCGCCTGTACATAAACATTTAACTGAATTAAATGTGATTGCTTCTTTAAATCCTTTAACACGATTAAGAGGCATATTATTAATAGCTCCTTCTTTACGGATATATTGATCATCATCTTCTGTAATAATAGCTTCATCCTCATACGCCATAATATTTACATTCATTTCACGTGCTAAATCATATAATTCATGACAAATTTCAGGTGTTAATGATTTATCATAAATTAGTTCATCAGTTTGAACTGAAATGATGCGTCCCCCATTATAAGATAAGATGTATCCTGGATATTCATCTAATCTTAATTCTTTAGCAGCTTTAATCATTCCATAAGTTGGACGTCCAGAAGCTAAAACAATCATAACTCCATTTTCTTGTGCTTTGAATAAAGCTTGTTTAGTTTCTGGTAAAATTTCATTTTTAGATGACATTAACGTTCCATCTAAATCTAACACGATCATTTTATAACTCATAGTTTTCTCCTTAGTTGAATATTAAATTTATTAGATTTAAAAACTGATTTTTTTGAAGGGGTAATTCATTAATTAAATTTTTAGATGAATTGATATACTTGAAGCAAATGTCGTTTGCTCTTTGGATATGTTCACTATTTTTAATTTGCTCACATAATAAATCAAATTTACTTTTTTCCGTTTCAACATTAAGTGATAAAAGATCGTCTTTTAAAAGGGAATCCTCTAATGCAAAAATCGTTGGCAATGTAATAATACCATTTCTTAAGTCATAGCCAACAGGTTTGCCTATTTTCTTTGATGTACTTGTAAAATCAAGAATATCGTCTTTTAATTGATAAGCGATACCGATTTGACTCCCAATAGTAGAGAGTTGATTGATGATATTGGCATCTAATCCCGCTACTAGTCCACCAACAACTAAACTTAAAGAAATTAAAGCACCTGTTTTTTGATAGCTTTTATTGATGTAATCATCAAAACTTAAGTCAAAATTAAAGTGATTATGCTGTTGATTAAGCTCGCCTAAGCAAAGGTTATTCATAACAACCGCAATTTCTTGATGTAATTTTGGAATTTTAAATTCAGAAAAAAGCTCTAAACTTTTATTTAAAACAAAATTTCCAAGATGTACGCCGACCGTAAGTGAATATTGCTCATGCAGAGTGGTCACATTGTGTCTTGTTGTTGATTCATCGATGATATCATCGTGAATTAATGACGCAACATGCATTAACTCAATTGCAACTGCAGCTGTATAAATCTCTTGTTTATTGACATTCTCTTTTAAATCAGCTGCCAATAACACGAATAAAGGTCTAATTCTTTTACCACCGTTCATAATGATTTGAAGAAGATCGTTCATCATTTTAGGATCAGAAAAAAGTGTTGAATCCGAGCTCACAGCCTTAAGGAGTAGGTCATTAAAGTATTGCTCATCGTACCCAAATTTACATAATAAGCTCATCGTAAGGGACCTCCTCATTAAAGAATTTTATGATTTCAGATGTTAAAGAGGGGAGGCCTTGATTAATTGTGACTAATTCTATTTGTTTAAGCTTCTGTGCTAAATTATATTTTACGAGATGAAAAGCGTTAAGGGAGCAATAATGATAATAAAGGCTGTAGAAATAATCTCCCAATAAAATGAATCTTGAAATCTCCTGATGAGATAAAGTATTGT
This sequence comes from Turicibacter sp., assembly GCF_017941855.1. Taxonomy (NCBI): domain Bacteria; kingdom Bacillati; phylum Bacillota; class Erysipelotrichia; order Erysipelotrichales; family Turicibacteraceae; genus Turicibacter; species Turicibacter sp. The sequence goes on from NZ_JAGAVR010000013.1 coordinate 46,126, forward strand.
TAATTTGTTGATGACAATTAATGTATAAGCTTAATAAACCTATCGCCACTAATGTTGATTTATACTCCTTGAAAGTCTTTTTATTCGAAATAAAATATGTCTCAAGATTTGCTAATAAGTCTTCATTCACGGAGATAGTTAATGAAATATCTGGAGCAATTAAAGTTTTAATTTCTGATATAACCTGTTCGTTCATGCATATTTCTCCCTATTATTCAAAGTTTTAACATAATTATTATTTGAAATTAAGGGATAAATATACAGACGAAGATTACAGACTTTTAATAACCTCTTCTTTAAGTGCTGCTAACGTTTCAGGCGTATAATTTTCCATATTGTTTGCATAAGAATTTGAAAAACCATCTGTTTCATCATAACGAGGAATTAAATGCACATGATAGTGGAATACCGTTTGTCCAGCTGCCACACCGTTATTATTAACAACATTTAATCCGTTACAATTGAATGTTGTTTTTAATGCATTTGCTAACTTTGGCACGATGCTAAAGACATGACTCATATCTTCTGCAGTCATTGAAAATACATCTTGAGCGTGTTTTTTAGGAATAACTAGAGTGTGACCCTTTGTTGATTGAGAAATATCTAAAAATGCTAATACAAATTCATCTTCATAAACGACATGTCCTGGAATTTCTTTATTAATGATTTTACAAAAAATACATTGGCTCATTGAGTAGCCCTCCTATCTTAACTTTCAATCTTCATGGTCTTAATTTTATCAAATAATTTGTAAACTTTAAAGTGCTAACATTATGTGCAAGGTAGGGGTTAAAAAGACGGTATTTGTCGTGATATAATATAGAGGTTCAAAGTCGGGAGGTTTCAATATTGAATCGTAAAAATAATCGTGAGAATTTAGAGAAAATGATGTTAGTCGTCTTAATTGCGGCATTAGCGATTGTCCTAGGAATTGTTGAAGCAATGCTTCCTATTAAATTACCGATTCCAGGGATGAAACTAGGGTTAGCTAATATTATGATAGTAATTGGATTATATTATTTAGATGTTAAAGATATGTTGTTTGTTATTATATTAAAAACCGTATTAACGACCCTATTACTAGGGACATTCTCAATGTTTTTCTATGGCTTTGTGGGGGCAATTTTAAGTTATATTGCTATGATCACAGTCTTTAAACTAGGAAAAAATCAAGTAAGTTTAATAGGTGTTAGTATGATTGGTGGAGTCATGCACAATATTGGACAGATAATTGTAGCCATGATTTTAATTCAAACAAAAGCGATTGCGTATTATATGATGCTTTTATTACCACTAGGACTAGTGACTGGTGTTGCAGTTGGAATCGTTGCTAAATTGACAATGTCACGTTTAAATGAATTTGATTTATTCAAAAAAAACTATAAGTTAACAGCATAATAGTAGGAGAGATAGATGAAAAAATTATGGCTTGGGCGATATATCCCTACATCATCGAGTTATCATAATCTTGATCCACGAGCTAAAATCATCATTATGTTTTTAAATGTATTAATGATTATTATGATTTCATCGTGGACTCAATTGTTAATTGGTTTTTTATTTATGATCTGCTTTTTATTAATGAGTAATATTCCACTCAAATTTTATTTAAAACAGGCGATGTTTTTAAAGTACATGTATCTATTCTTTATTATCTTTTTCACCTTAACAGAAGGTAATCGTCTGTTATTTGAGTTTGGTTTTATTAAATTTTTTTCAGATGGATTTATTCAAGGTCTTTTCTATAGTAGTAAAATGATATTATTTGTATTAATGGGTGCTTTATTGACTTTTACAACAGCGCCAAATGAATTAGTTGCAGGTGCAAGACGATTATTTAATAGTGTTGCAGCTGAAAAATTTGCATTTATGACTAGTCTAGCCATTCGTTTAATTCCAATGATTTTAGATGAAGTCAAAGTTATTTATAGTGCTCAACAATCACGTGGGTTAGATTTTAGTGAACTACCATTTATGGAAAAACTAAATAAACTCATGTCTATCATTATTCCGGCAATTGCTAATACTATTAAACGTTTAACGATGATGATGGACGTCATGGATTGTCGAGGCTATATTGTGGGTGAGCACCGAACTTCTATTTATCAATTAACGTGGAAGAATAAAGATACAGTGATGGTTAGTTTGACTTGTATCGTATTAGCCGGTATAGTTCTTGTTTAAATAGCGGAACCTTGTAATAGGTTCCTTTATTTTTATAGTAAATGATATAAATTTTAAAAGATTAAGTAATGAGGTGAAGCCAGATGATTCTACATAATGATTGGCAGTTAGTGTTATCTAAAGAATTTGAACTGCCGTATATGAAACAATTATTTTCACAATTGAAAGAGGCTTATGAAACAACGACTGTTTATCCTCCTCGTGAAAAAGTTTTTTCCGCTTTTAATTTAACGCCTTATTCAGAAGTGAAGGTGGTCATTTTAGGTCAGGATCCTTATCATGGACCCCATCAAGCAAATGGATTGAGTTTTTCAGTTGAAAAAGGGACAGCATTCCCACCATCACTTCGAAATATTTTTACTGAACTAGTGGACGATATCGGATGCATTTATCCACAGAGTGGAGATTTAAGTCAATGGGCAAAGCAAGGAGTACTATTGCTAAATACAACGTTAACGGTAAAAGAGGGAGAACCAATGTCACACGTTGGCATGGGGTGGGAAACTTTTACAGATCAAGTTTTAAAAGAGTTAAATAAAAAGCAAACTCCAATTGTATTTATTTTATGGGGAAAACATGCAAGAAATAAAGCGAAGTTAATTGATCAATCACGTCACTTTGTGATTGAATCAGCACATCCCTCTCCTTTATCAGCTTACCGTGGTTTTTTTGGTAGTCATCCATTTTCACGTACAAATGAATTTTTGATTTCTCAAGGCTTAAAGCCTATTGATTGGACATTAAGATAAAAAAACAGCACAAATAGTTCTTAATTAGACTATTTGTGCTGTTTTTAATTAGTATTGTTGAGTTAAATCACCTTGAGTCATTTGTTGTTGCTGCTGTTGTTGTTTTAATTGTTGCAATTGTTGTTCTTGTTGTTGTTTTACATAATTGTAAACGGCCGCAAGGTCTGGATATTTTTCTAATAAATCAGGATCGACAATATTGAGTGTATTATCGATTGGATAGTAGTAGTTGATTTCTTCAGGGAATTCGATATAGTCTACGTATACCATTAATAAAATATATCGATGTCCTGTGTTTGGATCACTTAAAATAATGTGATCTTTTCCGGCTGCTTCAACTACCCCTGTGAAGCTTTTGTTCATTGCCGTTTGTCCAGCTTGGAAAGTCATATAAACAGTTGCCATTTTTCCACGATTTAATCGTAAAATATTTTCAATATAAGAGTTAATCCCTCTTGCTAAAGTGTTTCCAAATGGCACGATTGCTGGATTGTAAAGAGGAGGTTGTGGGACTTGGTTTGGTTCATCTGGTGTTTGTGGAGTAATAGGTGCTCCTGCAGGATATGGAGGAATCGTATTTTGATTTGTACCTCCAGGTGTTACAGATTGATATCGCCAATAAGAATCCATTGGATTTGGAACTGGACCATAAGGGTAAGAATAATAATAACTCATAATGTCTCTCCTTTCAGATTACTGCCTTAATCGTAACAATTTTCAGATTCTAGTGGAATATAGAAGCAGTGCTCTCCATATCGACCAGAATTCCATTGTCCCCAGAATTTAATAGGACAATCCTCTTGGAAAGGGTTGTAGAACCAAAGTGCTGTACTTGCAGGTTCGAACCGTTCTCCATTAATCACTCGACGAGCGAGTTGAATTTCATTTTCACGTGCGCGTTGATAAAAGTAACCATATTGTGTTGCTTCAAATCCACCAGGTGATTGAAATATCATTTGTTCAACCGAATTAATGTCTTTGAAGTCGAGACAATCTGCAAGAACACGGTTAACGCCAACGTTTCCAACGCATAGCATTCCCATATTTCCGTCACTCTCAGCTTCGGCACGCATGAGTCTAGCGAGTAGTTCCACATCTTTTTGTGTAGCTTTAATAACCGCCATGACCATCACCTCTCTGTAAATCATATGGTATCGGTTGCCAAAAAATGATAAAAAAAATAAAAAAAATAAAAGGTATTAACCTTTTATTTTTTTAGCAAAAGGAGTAAAATGAAAGTAGACATATAGAACATATATTAAAGGTGGTAAATTCGATGGATATCATGACAAGTTTAAAGAATCAAATTATCGGGAAAAATATTCGTATCGTATTCCCTGAAGGTAATGAACCACGCGTTGTTCAAGCAGCAAGCTTATTAGCACGCGAAAACATGTTAAAACCAATTTTAATTGGTTCAGCTGAAGAAGTTCAAGCAGCAGCAGGAACATATTCATTAGAAGGATGCGAAATTATCGATCCAAAACATTATGACAAATTAGATGAAATGGTTGCTGAATTAGTAGCAGTTCGTAAAGGAAAAGTAACTGAAGAACAAGCTCGTGAATTAGTATTAAATGTAAACTATTTTGGAACAATGTTAGTTCATATGGGATTAGCAGCAGGATTAGTATCAGGAGCAATTCATTCAACAGGAGATACAGTTCGCCCTGCATTACAAATTATCAAAACTAAACCAGGAATTTCAAAAACATTTGGATACTTCGCAATGTTACGTGGAGATGAGCGTTATATCTTTGGTGATTGCGCAATCAATCCAAATCCATCAAGCAGCGATTTAGCTGAATTTGCAATCGAGTCTGCACGTGTTGCACGTATGTTTGATATGGAGCCGAAAGTAGCATTATTAAGCTTCTCAACAAAAGGTTCTGCAAAAACAGAAGAAACTAAAAAAGTAACAGATGCAATGGAAATTTTAAATGGTATGGAACTTGATTTTGACTATGATGGAGAATTACAATTTGATGCCGCCTTCGTTCCATCAGTAGCTGCTACAAAAGTTAAAGATTCAAAAGTTGCAGGGCATGCTAACGTATTCGTATTCCCTGATTTAAATGCTGGAAATATTGGATACAAAATTGCGCAACGTTTAGGTGGATTTGAAGCAGTAGGGCCAATCTTAGCTGGATTAAATAAACCAGTAAATGATTTATCACGTGGATGTTCACCAGAAGATGTGTACAGCACTGCAATCATTACAGCTAACCAAACTTTATTATAATATTTAATATATAGGTCCAGATAAGTTTTTCATACTGGATAAATTCTTACTTTCTTTATTAGAGAAAGGTGACTTTTCGAGGATAGAGACCTAGGACTGAAAATTTCTATATATAAATAATAAGACCTCCTATATTATGAATAGGAGGTTTCTTCATGTCTGTTGAATTAGTGTTATAGTTGACACAATCTTTATTTTTTTATAAACTCTATAGAGATACACTTGAAGCATGAGAGGAAAAGGAAGGTGTAGCAATATGTTTAATTTAGATGATTTATTTGCAGAACCAAATGAGTTCCGCATTTGCGATAAATGTAAGGCAACAAATGTAAATACATTATTACCACGGTTAAAAGCAATTGACCCAAAAGCAAAGATCTATACTGGATGTCAATCATATTGTGGCCCAGGTCGTGATCGAGCGTTTGTATTTGTTAATAATAAACCGATTTTAGCTACGAATGAAGATGAATTAATTGCAAAAGTTAAAGAATTTTTAGGAAAATAACAAAAAAGACGATAAATGATTATTTATCGTCTTTTTTGTTTGAATTAGAAAAGCTGTGGTCATGATTAGGATAGAAAGTTTATTTTTCTACCTGTTCATAATAATAGCCTCCATTTTTAACATGAATTGAAAATATTTTGTCTGCTAAAAGATCGGCAATATATTTTATGATTTCTTCATGAGTTTTAAATAAATCGGAAGCGTCTGTCTGAGAATGCATTATAAATGAGATGCGCGCCTTTAAAAAGGGGGATAGTTCAGAAAAGAGTTCTACTGTATTTAATGAACTAGGAGAAAAAGATTGTAGCGTATTATAAATTTCAAAAATGAGCATTTCAAATAAATAATGTTTTCTTAAAAAAGATTCTTGCCTCTGCATCAGTTGATTGTAGGTCTTTATACACATGAAATCACATCCTGATAAAAGCGTTATCAGAGATGATTATATCATATTTGAATGTCGAAACCTGTAAAAGCCTTGTATTTATCTTAATTATTGTCAAAGCTTTTGTTGTCTGGCTTTAAGTCGCTATATTATGTGGTATACTAATAATGTAAGAAATGAGTTTATTTACATTGATTAAAATGAAAAAAGTATTTAATTTAATATAGATGGTGATAGTGCAATGAAAATGTTAGAAGAGAAGGTTTTTAGAGACCCTGTATATGGATATGTTCATGTTTATGATAAGTTAATCTGGGATTTAATTCAAACAAAAGAGGTTCAACGCTTACGCCGCATTAAACAATTAGGTGGAACGTATATGGTTTTCCATACTGCAGAACATAGTCGTTTTTCACACTCTCTAGGTGTTTATGAAATGGCAAGACAAATGATTCGTGCTTTATTTCATCGTGAAATTGAGCTAGATGAAGAAGAACGTTTATTAATTTTGTCTGCTGCTCTACTGCATGATTTAGGACATGGACCTTTTTCGCATTCTTTTGAATCAGTGTTTGAAGTTCGACATGAGGTGTTTACTGAGCGTATTATTATGGAAAATACGGAAGTTAATGCAGTTCTTGAAAATTATCAGCCTGGATTTGCGAAAAAAGTTAGAGATGTTATTAATAAGACTTATCCAAATCCACTCGTTATCAATATCATTTCTAGTCAACTTGATGCAGACCGTTTAGATTATTTATTAAGAGATGCTTATTTTACTGGAGCACCTTATGGAGAGATTGATGTTGATCGTATTTTAAGAACAATGCGAGTGATTAATAATAAAATTGTCTATAAAGTTTCAGGAATGCATGCGATTGAAGATTATTTAATGAGTCGTTATCAAATGTATTGGCAAGTCTATTTACATTCAACAGGGCGTAGTTTTGATTTAATTATTCAAAATATGCTTCGTCGTGTTCGAGAATTAATTGAATCAGATTATGAATTTAAAAAACCAATTGATGATTTGAGAAATCTATTTTTACAAGCAGAACCATCGATTGAAACGTATTTAAAATTTGATGATTCAACTATTCAGTATTATGCTGCACAATTTACTGAAGAAGATGATGCTATTTTACGTGATTTCGCCGATCGTTTTATGAGTCGTCGATTATTTAAGGAAGTTCACTATATTCCAAGTGAGCAATCGCACGATAAATTAGAAAATATAAAAAATTATATGATTGAATTAGGAATTGACCCAAATTATTATTTACTAACTGACCATAGTATGAAGACGCCTTATGATTATTATGGACACAAAACAAATTGTTTACCAGATTGCATTGAATTACTGATGCGTGATGGTTCAATTCAAGAAATTTCAGAGGTATCAACGATTATTAAAGGAATTATTGCAGTTAAAGCAAAACAAGAACATAAAATCTATTTTCCATTAGATTTAATCGAAAAGTGTGAGAACTGTGATGCAAAGATTAAAATTCTTGAATTATTATATGAAAATGTTCGAGATGAAGGTAGACAGAGATAGAAGTAGAGGCTAAAATATGTTATTTAAAGAAGTAATTGTAGTAGAAGGGCGCGACGATACACGTCGATTAAAAGAGATTTTTCCCGATATAGAGACAATTGAGACAAATGGCTCAGCGATTGATAAACCTACTTTAGAACGCATTAAAATTTTAAATGAGACGCGAGGAGTTATCGTTTTTACTGATCCTGATTTTCCAGGAAATAAAATTAGACAGGCAGTCACTGAGGTTGTTCCTGAATGTAAACATGCTTATTTAAAAAAACAAGATGCAATCGCTAAAAATGGAAGTGGTGTTGGAGTAGAACACGCCTCTAATGAGGCAATCAAAGCAGCGCTTGAAAATTTATTAACTGCAAGTAAAACAATTGTAGAGGAAATTGAAATGCAGTTTTTAATTGAAAATCAACTCATTGGACATGCTAATAGTTCATCTCTTCGTGAGCACCTAAGTGATGTTTTAGGGATTGGATATGTTAATGGGAAACAACTGCAAAAACGTTTAATGATGTTTGGTATTTCGAAGGAACAAGTCATTGAAGCGTTATCTAAAAAGTAAGAGGAGTATTAAATTATGAGAGATATTGCAACAAAGTCTAATACAAAAGAAATTATTGAAAAACACGGTTTTACCTTTAAAAAAAGCTTTGGACAAAACTTTTTAACAGATACCAATATTTTAAATAAAATTGTGAATGCAGCCGATTTAAATGATGAGGTTGGGGTTATCGAAATTGGTCCTGGTATCGGAGCCTTGACAGAATTTATTGCGCGTAAAGCGAAAAAAGTAGTGGCTTATGAAATTGACCCACGATTAATTCCCATCTTAGCAGAAACATTGGCCCCTTATGATAACGTTAAAGTCATTCACCAAGATATTTTAAAGGCAGATGTTGCGTCAATGATTGAAGAAGAATTTAAAGACGTTAAACATATTGCCGTTGTAGCAAATTTACCATACTATATTACAACACCAATTTTAATGGGCTTAATTGAAAAGAAATTACCGATTGATTGGTATGTTACAATGATGCAAAAGGAAGTAGCAGAGCGTTTATCAGCGAATCCTGGTTCAAAAGATTACAATGCTTTATCAATTGCTGTTCAATATTATACGGAAGCTAAAATTGCTTTAAATGTACCGAAAACAGTCTTCATTCCAGCACCAAATGTAGATAGCTCAGTTGTTAAATTAACAAAGCGTGAGCAACCAGCGGTAGCCGTTGAAAATGAAGATTTCTTCTTAGAAATTGTTCATGCAGCATTTAAACAACGTCGTAAAACAATTCAAAATAACTTAAATCAACACTTTAATGACTTAGCGAAGGAAGATGTGACTAAGTTATTAGAAGAGGCGGGAATTGTACCTAGCCGCCGTGGTGAAACTTTAACGATTGAAGAGTTCGGACATTTATCAAACGTATTTTATAAACACATTCACTCA
>NZ_JAGAVR010000014.1:0-58235 GCF_017941855.1 Turicibacter sp.
ATCAAGTAATTTACTTTCGACTCTGACACTTTGAATGTCGTATTCACCATAATGAATATTTTCAAGTTTTTGAACCCAAGCCCATCGATCATAAGGGAATAAGGAAATAATTTCCGAATGTTCTTCATAAAACTTTTCAAGGTACTCTCGACAAAACGCTTCCGATTCAAATGGTAAACTTACTTTAAGGTAGGAGCGTGTGTATTCTTCTACTTTATCAGTAACAAAATCTTCGAGTAACTGATTTTGTAAATGCAACTCATTTTCAGCCCAATCTGAAATTTTTTGTTTAACCCCAGCTTGTGACGCTAAAAATTCTTCTTCACTTACTATTTTATTTGATGCTGACTGCCAGTACATAATCATATAAAATCCCTCCAAATTATTTTTTGTGCTTTTTTCTTATGACACTCTACATCCCAACACACCGTCGTCCGACAAAATTCAGCTTTATTTTATTTTCGAATGTTTCAAGTGCTCTAAGAAAACGCTTTATATTCATAATATACGTTTAAAAAATTAAAAAATTCATCATTTTATCTTTTTTCTTGTACAAATTTCAAATAAAAATAATCATTGCTACGATTTTTCAATTTCCTTCTCCTTTAAACTTTGTAAATCAAAAAATCTTATTTTTAAAAATATATTTAGGAAAAATATTGAAATTTATAAAATTCATGCTATAATTAGTTTTGTAAAGCCAGTGTGGCGAAATTGGTAGACGCAGTGGACTCAAAATCCACCGGAGTTTACTCCTTGCCGGTTCGAATCCGGCCACTGGTACCAACAAGCCATTCATTCATTTAAATAGATTAGACAACCTACTACATGTAGGTTGTCTTTTTTTTGTTTCACTTTAAATGATTGAATTTTATTCCAAAAAGTGGTAAAATTATCAATCATGTTTTATATTCGTGGGGGGAAATATGAACTACTTGAAAAACTATTCTTTATTAGCAAGTTTAATCGTCTTAATTTATTTTTTTTACACCTCATTAATCTATCAAAACCAGCCCGAAACCCTTTCAGCGCCTAATCTTCCTTTATTCAGCAATCATGAAGTTAAAAAATCTACAATTATTATTGAAAGCTTTGGAAGAACAGGATGTCCTTATTGTACGATTTTAAAAGAAAATCTATATCGGGAACTGTTTCATCCTAATTCTGACCTCTTAGGCATTTCAGCAAGATACTATAATATAAAAAATAAAAAAATTAAAAGTTATTTTAATGAGTGGCTAGAAAAATTCAATCTTCCTGAAAATCTAAAAGGGGCCGTTCCCGCTACCATCGTTAATGGAACTTACTTACTTCTTGGTTATAACGAAGAATCTACCTCTTTTTACCTGAATATTTTAGATCAAATCTCAAACGGTGAAACAATTGAGGAAAATCCGGATCAATATTTGTTTTTAATCAAAGATGAATATCGTCATTCATTAACGACTCCAACTTATTATTTACACTCATCCTTTCTTCCATTAAATCTATCGCTTCTAACTTATTCAGTCTTACTTACTATTTATTCCTGTCGAAAACCCAAGTCGTTAATAAACTAAATCTATCTTAAAAAGGTGAAGTCTAGCTATAGACTTCACCTTTTTAAAAGAATAGTTCACATAAAAGTAGATACGTAATACACATTTCAAAAATAGCACCAAAAATAAAAGCTTCAATTGTCATATTAATCACTCCAAGATTTCCTTTGCAATTTTACTTTTATTATTTGTCTTTTTTTTCTCTTTACTCTATAAATTGTTAGAATCTCTATTTTTTTTACTGAGAAACTAAAATCTTGTAAACATGATATTTTTCATTATCAAAAACTAGATAAGCTGAAACATATCCTAGCGTGTCATTGTGAGAACGCCCTAATATACGGTGAGTTAAAATCAAATCGCTACCTTGATCAAACATTTTACTCTCAATTGAATCCGCATCGCTAACATGTGCTACGATGCCCTGAATCGGTTCTTTTAACATTCCCTGTTCATCATAAATCACCTTTAAATATTCAGGTGATTTATCTTTTAAATTAATTAACCTTGTTTGTTCTGAATTTAAATTTTTGACCTCAACTTGGTATCGATCTAAATATTGAACTTGATACTTCATTTTTTCCTCATACATGTCACTACTAAAAGCTAAACAAAATTCATGATTATGATTGAGTAACAAGTAATACTTCAATTCATTTCCGGTTCCACCACTTAAAATATACACACCAATATCTAATTGTCCATCATGATTGAAATCTTCCACATGTATCCCGCCACCCATTCCACTTGAAGTTGGAATGGCGTAATAACGACGTTCTTTATCCTTTCCATTTTCAATCACTAACGTTATTTCATTAATAATTAAGTCATCATTATTTTTAATTCCCAATAAATAAATCGTTTCAGCAACTCCATCTCCGGATAAATCACTTTGATGTTTATCTAACTGGACAACAGTTTTGGTTCGATAATGATTCTGGCTAGAGCGGTAACCGCTAATTCCATATTCCATACTATCCCCTCACTTTGCCTGCTTACCTTTTTAGTATATGCCAATCCATTAGGAGTGAGACAGGTAACAGTTCAAAAATTTCAAACTAAACCCCAACCTTTAAACTTCTTCTTTCCATAAACAAAACATCTCTAAAGACGCCTTCTCTTGTTTTCCCCATCTTTTCGCGATATCCCACATATCTAAATCCACATTTTTGATGTAACCTAAGACTTGCTACATTTTCTGGAAATATACCTGAAATCAAACTCCAAATCCCATTTTGTTCAGATTCTGTAATTAAATAATTTAATAATTGCTCTCCAATCCCTTGTCCGATTACGTGTTGATCCAAATAAATACTGACTTCAGCGACGCCTTCAAAACAAGATCGCGAACTCGTTTGACTCAAGGCAGTCCATCCTATGACCTCTTCTCTTTCATTTAAGACCACAAACCGACAAAAGGGAAGATGGTTCGCGTCAAACCCTTCCCAAGTTGGGACATCCGATTCAAACGTACAATGATGAGAATCAATCCCCTGCTTATAAATAGTTCCTACTCTTTCATAGTGCTTTGGTTGCATGTTATGAATAGTAATTTGCATCATGAACTTCCCCCTTCTAGATCTTTAAATGTTAATTAAATAAATCATGATTAGCTTGAATAAAAAAACCTTCACTCATCATTAACCCCATTAAATTAAAAGGAGTAAATGAATCGTTATTATTTTTTTCAAAGAATTGATTTAATTCTAGAAACAACTGCTCTTGCCAAGTTTTCATTCCGACCTTTAGTTGTTTTTTATTTTTATTGATGAATCGCTCTAATTTTTCGAGTGTAAAAGCATCTTTTAAGATGACGAATTCAAACAAAATAATGGAACTCGGACTTAACTCCTTTTTTAATCTGATTTTTTGAAGTGGCATTAATGAATGATAAAATTGTCTCAAATAACCAAAATAACGAATTGACATTAAAGCATAAATAACATCCTCTGACGATGTCAGAGGATACTGATTTTTAATGATGACTTTCAAGGTAGACCTTTCAAAGTTTTTAATAAATTTCTTTAATGACTTGCCTCCCTCAATCAAAAAATCCGTTGATGAGTCTTTACGACCTTCGACCCAATTCGCATGTGGTAAGTATAATCCTGAATAGATTTCAGAATTTAAATCATACAACTCTATGATTAACTTTAAACACTCTCTTTTATAAAGCAACGTTCTAAATGGATTTTTTACTTTTCGACAACATTGTTGTTCTTTTGATGATTGAATCTCCAGTAAGTACTGCATTCTTTCACCATGTAATACCCCAATGGATTGAAGTGAATCAACCAAACAAATTCCAGCATCATTAAATAAAACATTTTCAATTTTAAAACAACCAAAATCTAATTGAGTCACATTATATAAAAAATTAGGTATCACCAAATCAAATAAATACTTAGGACTGGTGTACCTCAAGGATCTCATTTTTCTTTCAGCACCGTTTAAAAATCTTGGATACATACAGATTAAAACAATTAAACTAATCGACAATCCAAAAATAAAACAATAACTTAGAGCCGTTTTTATTTCAAACAGTAAGATTATTAAACTAATAAAAAAAATAAAACACAAGATTTGAATTTCCATCTTCCTTTTGTTTTTTAAATAGGTCAAACATGGATGACTATCTACCACCATGAGGATTCCTCCTAATAATAATTATTTCTATTATAGCTTATTTCCAAAAAATAATTCCTATTTTTCTAAAATTTTACATGCTGTTTGATTCTTTTTTATGAACCATAAAAAAAAAGACATTAACATGTCTTTTTAAATAAGGCCTTTAACCATCTGGTCAAATGTTTCTTTATCGCTATATTCGATTTGATCGACTTCCCAGTGATATAAAAACGCAATAAGCGGACTTTCTGTTTGTTTAATCAAATTGAATCGAATATATTGTTCATCAACCGTTTTAATAATAATTGAAATTTGATTAAATGTCTGTTGGCCTAAAGCTAATTTAATTTTCATCTGTCGATACTGATCGGTTTTTGCACAACAATTACCATAATAAAAAAATTGGTAATTAGCACTTTGAATAAAACGATTGGATAAATAAGTTTTATTTTTTTCATTATAATCTTCATCATTATTTTCATCAACTCGATGTCTCATAATGAGATTGACATGATAGGCAACAATTTCAAGTGGAGTTGGATGACAAAACGTCAAATAACTTAACCCAATCAAAACAACGGTTACCACCACTAAAGTTAGCCAAAAACACCAAGTTGAATTAAATAAAACAGGTCCTATTAAGATATATCGTAACATAAATGCAAAGGCTATTAAACTATCATAAACTAATAAAAATGTTCGATTGATTCTAAGCATCTCTTTCCCTCCTCTAGCATTTAGCTTCTTACTCACCCTTTACTTCATTATATGAAAAGAGGCTTGATATGCTACTAAGGAGAAAGAGAATCCTAAAGAATCACATACGTTAAAACAATCGATAACACCATTCCAACAAGGACTGGAACGATGGTTCTCTTAATGAGTCGCACGGGAGAAACATTCATCATCGACGAGATAATAATAACCGTTGGGGAAACTGGAGAAATACTTTTGACTAAATGAGAAACAAATTGCATTGGAATTGCTAAACTTATGGCTGAAATTCCCACAGACTCGGCAAAGGATGGCATTAGCTCAACAAATGCGTAAAAGATTGCTAATCCACTTCCACTTAATAACCCAACAAATAAAGCCAGTAAACAAAAAGCGAGAGTCAACATTAGACCAGCTGCATTTAAATGATTTATAACCTCCCCCATTAAATCGATCACGCCTAAAATCTTTAATCCCTCTACAAAGGTTAAAGCCGCTACAACCTGAGCCACAACAGTCGTTAGTCCAACGCCCATCCCATTAAAGAAGGCTTGAATCTCAGCGGTTCCCTTTTGAAATGAACGCATTCGAATCACTTCACACAATATACTCACCATCAATGAGAAAAAGATGACTTCAGAAATACCTAAATTCACATCCGATACAAAATAAAAAATCAGCATTAAGAGTAACGGTAACATAGGAAGGATTGCATAAAACATCGGTAGCTGATCCGTTACTTCCTTAAGTTTTGGCAATGTTGAAGTGATTTCACTTCTTTCTAAATGATCTTGACGTTTTTGCCAAATAAAATGAACGATTGCCATCATTAAGATAATAGGAATGGAAATTTTAGCATGATAATTAAACACATAGTCTGTAACAGGAAGACCAAGTGCTTCAGATGCTAGTAAATTATCAGCACCTAATGGTGTTGGGGCAATCGTTGCTGATGTAGCAATCACAGCTCCCACAGCTAAAGGGGAAACACCTGCACTCGTTAAGATAGGGAAGGCTGTTGCCATCAACATCACTGACAAACTCGAAGAACTTGGAATAATGATACACAAAAAATTTCCAATCAAATAAAATATAGGAATTAATAACGCTTTGATTTTAATGTGCTTTAAGGGGGCTGATAACACGCTAACAGTTTTTTCATCTGCCCTAATGGCCTTCATATACGCCGTATAACCAAATAATAATAACAGTGTAAAGCTAGCGCCACTTAATTGTTTGGTAAAGAGATTCCCCATCACCTTGAAAATATCAAAAAAAGGAACTCCACTACTACTTTCACTCGGTAGAATAACTTTATTCATCAATAAAGCACTCAACATCAACAGGATTCCACTACCGAACATGACTAATTTAATGTCATACTTTTTCTTAATTAAATAAGCTGCCAATATAATCACAATCAATGCAATGATTAACTCACTCATTTTCTCACCCTTTCCTTTACATGTTGTTAACATTTTGCTTCACGTGATAAAATCCTGTGTCATTATACTTTATTTTTAATTTTTTCGCCACCATTCGACAGCATTTACAAAAAAAAGTTCTTATGAAGTCAATTTCTTCATAAGAACTTTCTCTTAAATTCTCCAATCAATTTGATTGGATTGAGGAGCTGAACAATATGGACAATATTTCGTGTTAGCATCAATCTCAGCCCCACATTGCTCACAATGATACTTGCTCCTCATTTGATTAAGTTGTGCTTGAATTTCTCTTATCTTCATTTTTTGTTGAGACACTTCATGAAATAATTCTTGTAATTCATCACTTTGCTTCACATCAACTATTTTATTTTGGTAAACATATTCACCGATTCGCTCATAAAGATCATTCAAATCTAGTTTAGCCGCATTCAACGCCACATTTAATTTTCCAATTTCAATCCATTTACTCGTCGTTTTAATCGAAGCATTGGCTGTTTTATTCATATTTTTTTGAAAGTCATCCCAAAATGCCATCGCGCTCACCTTCCTTTCTACTGTATCATATTAAGAAGACGAGTGAATGGTCCTCATTCTCTAAATGAAACCAAACAAGCAATGAAATTTTTAGTCAAATTGGGACTCATCTTGTATAATAAAGATAAACAAAATGTGTCATTAGGAGGAATTTTCATCATGGACTTATATACCTACCTCAATCAATATCATCAAATTGTATTAACTGATGATCAATTAGCAGCGACTCAAGCCCTTGATGGTCCCATTTGTGTGATTAGCTGTCCAGGAAGCGGGAAAACGACAGTAACCGTAATTCGGTTAGCTAATTTGATTTTAAGTGGAAAGGTTCATCCTCAACAAATTCTAGCCTTAACCTTCTCAAAAGCATCGGCACGTGATATGAATGAGCGATTCCAAGCATTATTCCCCAAACTCTCAAAACAAGTTCAATTTTCAACGATTCATAGTTTCGCTTTTCAACTGATTAAACACTACCAACAACTGAGTGGGGTAATGTATCAATTTATTGAAGGAAATCAGACGACTCTTCATAAAAAGCAACTCTTAACACAATTTTACATCGAAACAACTGAACGTTATCCAAGCGACGATGATTTAGAAACGCTCACTGGCCAAATCAGTTTACTTAAAAACTTGATGATAGAACCGCATCATACGAAAGAAATCAAACAATACGTCGAAACAGAAGTTGAGGAATTCATTCAACTTTATAAAAAATATGAAGCCTTCAAAGAATCGAGATATTTACTCGACTACGATGATCTACTCACTACAGCCTTCTCTATCCTTAAACATCACGATTACCTTTTAAATTTTTATCAAACCCGTTATACCCACATTCAAATCGATGAGGCGCAAGATACCTCAAAAATCCAATACGAACTCATCAAACTCATTGCCAGTCGCCATCATAACATTTTTTTAGTAGGAGATGATGATCAAAGTATCTATGCATTTCGAGGAGCTTATCCAAAACAGCTATTAACTTTTAAAGAAACCTTTAAAGAAGCTCGCATCCTCTATATGAATCAAAATTTCCGTTCAACAGCCTCTATTGTATCAACGAGCTCTCAATTCATCCAACATAATAAAAGTAGATATAAAAAAACGATTCAAACTCAAAATGAAACCGGAATGTCCCCCACTCTTCATCATTTTCAAACCGAACAAGAACAATTATCTTTTTTAATCACCACGTTAAAACAAGCAGAAGATTTAAACGATGTGGCGATTTTGTATCGTCAAAATGTTTCTGCTCTTCCCCTGATTGAACAATTCGAACGTCACCAAATCCCTTTCAAACTCCAAGAAGGAAAACTTTCATTTTTCTACCATCCCATTGTCAGAGATATCAAGGCCATAATCACCTTATCAAGATCACCTAACCACTTAGAATCCTTTCAACGCGTGGCGAAAATTCTCTATCTCTCAGCCACAACTCAACATCAAGTGACCTCTCAAACAGAAAGTGGCTATCTCGATTATTTAACACGACTGGTTACTTTTAATTCCACTTATCAACGTGAAAAAGTCCGTCTCTTTAAACAAAACCTCATGAAACTTCCAAGTCTACCTTGCAATCGGATGATGGCTTTTATTTTAAATACTTTAGATTATGAAAGTTATCTAATCAAAAAAGGATTCTTAAAAGATGAAAAAGAGGAACGCCTTTATACCCAAGGGATGGCAGTTTTAGAAACCTTAAAAATGATTGCCAAAGACGTAGATTCTCACAAAGCCTTTCTTGAGCGCCTTGAACACCTCAGGCTAATTAGTGAACAAAGCACCACACAAGCAAAAGGAGTTAACCTTTTAACTTTTCATGCCTCAAAAGGCTTAGAATTTAAAACCGTCTTTTTAATTGATTGTATGAATGGCATCACGCCACCCCAAACAGCAATCATCGAAGCCAAAAGTCAAATTTTTGACCATTATGAAGAAGAGCGTCGTCTTTTTTATGTCGCCATGACACGGGCAAAAGAGCAATTGACGCTACTAAGTGTTGCTAAAAAACATAATCTATTATTTAGTCGCTCAAACTTTTATAAAGAAGTTTCCAAGATTCTTAATCCAATTGACGAAGAACCAAAACCCGTCTCAAGTCGCCTCAGTCATGGAAAAAAAATTGAAGAGTTAAAAAGAGGCCTAATAACCTCAGAATCCGCTGACTTAACGCCTTTTAAAGAAGGTTCCGTGATTAATCATAAACGATTTGGAACAGGAACCATTATTGAAAAAGAAGGAGAAATTGCGACGATTCAATTCGAAAATGAAACCAAACGAATCAGTCTCAGAATAACTGTTTTAAATGGAAATGTCGAATTGGTTTCAAGTTAAACAAAAAAACGTTAACTCTAGTCTAGAGTTAACGTTTTTTTGTTTAATGAATAGGCCCTGCTTTTTTATTCCCATGTTTTGCTTTTCCTTGGATTTCTGGTACAGGTGGCATATCATTTTTAGGATGTTTTTGTTTTTTGTTACTTTCAGTTCCATGTGGTTCACTTGGATCTGGACGTTTCATACCTGCTTTTGCCATATTTATCACCTTTCTTTCATTCTTATTATGAACTGATTTTCGGCGCATATGCTCGCTTCAAATTAAAATTTTTTTGAAAATTTTGCTACTCTCTTATACCCTTTCCATCTCTTCAATCTTGTCGAATTTTAACTTTTTAAAACTCTTTTTATCACGCAACTTGTCCCTTTATTTCGTTAGCGTTATGATAAATTTGAGAGATTAATCTCTGCTAATCTACGATGATTTTTAAGAAGAGGGGAATTGTGTGATGAAAAAAGTGATTTATTCACCAACTAAATACATTCAAGGGCCAAATGAGTTAGCACATATATGTGATTATGCAATGGATTTAGGCATTTCTGGCGCGTATGCCATTGTTGACCCATTTATTTTATCTCATTATGAAGAGACGATTCAAACCAGTTTCAAACGACAACAAATAGCTATTCACCTAGATGCTTTTAATGGGGAATGTAGTAAAACAGAAATTAATCGAATCATTGAAAATGTCAAAAAAGGAAACCTAAATGTGATCATCGGAATTGGAGGGGGAAAAACACTCGATACGGCAAAAGCCGTTGCTTATTTCTCAAATTTACCTGTTATAATTGTTCCAACTATTGCTTCTACTGATGCACCTTGTAGTGCCCTATCTGTTCTTTATACAGATGCAGGTCAATTTGACCGCTATTTATTCTTAAAAACAAATCCGAATGTTGTGATTGTTGACTCACTTGTTATTGCACAGGCTCCATCTCGTTTACTAGTTTCAGGTATGGGAGATGCCTTGGCCACTTATTTTGAAGCTCGTGCTTGTCATCGTTCCAATGCCTTAACGATTGCAGGTGGCACTTGTTCACTTGCAGCCTTAACGTTAGCAAAACTTTGTTATGAAACGTTATTAGTTGATGGTTATCAAGCAAAGTTATCTGCAGATCATCATGTTAATTCTAAAGCACTCGAAAATATCATTGAAGCAAACACTTATTTAAGCGGTGTTGGTTTTGAAAGTGGAGGACTCGCCGGTGCTCACGCGATCCATAATGGTTTAACAGTCTTAAAAGAAAGTCATCACATGTATCATGGTGAAAAAGTAGCCTTTGGGACACTCGTTCAACTCGTGCTAGAAAATGCGCCAAAAGAAGAAATCGATGAAGTGTTAACTTTCTGTCGTCAACTAGGCCTCCCAACCTGCTTAAAAGACCTTGGAATTACAAATCCAACAGAAGATCAACTGATGGCAGTTGCAACAGCAAGCTGTGACCCACAAGATACGATTCATCATATGCCATTTGAAGTCACTCCAATCGATGTCTATAGTGCTATTTTAATTGCAGATCGTCTAGGTGCTCAGTTTGCCTAACAATCATAAAAGGAACTCAGATTTTAACTTGAGTTCCTTTATTTTTTATTCAAAAAATTTAACTAAGTCTTCCTCAACAGATGAAATACCACCAATTTCAAACGTTTGAACTAAAAAGTCCACAATATTTGGTGATAAGAAAGCAGGTAACGTAGGACCTAAATGAATCTTTTTCACACCTAATGATAAAAGAGCTAATAAGACAATGACGGCTTTTTGTTCATACCATGCAATATTATAAACAATCGGTAAGTCATTAATATCTTCAAGTCCAAATGCTTCTTTTAATTTTAGGGCAATGACGGCTAATGAATAAGAATCATTACATTGGCCTGCGTCAAGCACACGAGGAATTCCATTGATTGTTCCAAGATTTAGCTTATTATAGCGATATTTCGCACATCCCGCTGTTAAAATAACAGAATCGTCTGGAAGGGCGCTAGCAAAATCTGTATAATACTGACGCTCTTTATGACGTCCATCACACCCAGCCATGACAACGAAATGCTTAATCTCTCCTTTTTCAACCGCTGAAATAATCTCAGATGCTAACGTCATCACTTGATGATGAGCAAATCCTCCTACAATTTCTCCTTGTTCAATCGCTTTAGGTGCTTCACATGTTTTAGCCAGTTCAATGACTTCACTAAAATCTTTGCGACCATCCACTAAAACCGGAATCACTTTAAATCCAGGATATCCCGTATTTCCCGTTGTAAACACACGATCTTGATAAGTGGCACTTTGACGAGGTGGGACTAAACAGTTCGTTGTAAAAATAATCGGTCCATTAAACGTTTCAAACTCTTTCGTTTGTAAATGCCATGCATTTCCATAATTTGCTTTTAAATGATCATATTTTTTTAATTCAGGATAATAGTGTGCAGGCAACATTTCACTGTGCGTATAAATATCAATTCCTTGATCTTTAGTTTGCTCAAGTAATTGAACTAAATCGTGTAAATCATGTCCGGTGATTAAAATTCCTGGACGTTCTCCAACTCCAATATTAACTTTTGAGATTTCTGGATGGCCAAATGTTGTGGTATTAGCCGTATCAAGTAAAGCCATTCCCTCTACCCCAATACTTCCAAGTTCAAGTGTTAGCGAAACATAATCTTCTAGTGTTAGTGATTCATTAATTAAGGCGGCCATCATTTTGTGCATTCCCATGTATAGTGATGGTTGAACATAGCCTAATTTTTGCGCATGTGATAAATAAGCTGCTAACCCTTTAACTCCAAATAACATCAATTCACGAATTGAACGAATATCTTCATTTTCTGTTTGATGAATGGCCACTTTTAAAGCTTTTTTAATCATCTCTTCTTTAGTTTTAGCAATGAAGTTCATGATATCATGCTTAAGGATGGGTAACTCACGACCAACTAATTGTTCTTTTAATTCCTCACGGTAGGTTAAGCTTTGCAGCGTGCGTGTTACAAATTCTTCTTCCTCAAAATTAGCATTCGTAATCGTTGCAAATAATCCTTCCATGACAAACTCATGAATCTCATCAGATACAGTTTCAACTTCTAAAGCAAGCGTCGATACACCAATTAATGAATAGATAAACGTATCCATTAAAGCTGTTAATTCAGGGGATTTTCCACATACACCAAAGACAGTGCAGCCTATCCCTTTCGAAGCTTCTTGACATTGATTACAAAACATTTCCATCTCTATCACTCCTTCTTCTCAACAAAGCTATTATATAAACCTCTTCAAGAACAAGATGTGAGGTAGGTCACATTTTTAAAGATTTTTTTAAAAAAAAGATGACCAAAGGTCATCTTTAGCTTTCAAGCCACTCTCGATTAACACGCATTTGTTTTTTGGAATACTCACATAATCCTTCTTCTTTTAAAGAGGACAATAATCGACTAAACGTTTCACGACGAATACTTAATAACTCTGCCATTTCCTGCTTTGTTAACGGCATCTCAAATACAATCATCCCGTCTTTTTGAAAAGATTTATGTTTCATAAATAATTGAATCACTTTTTTAAAGCGATCTCTTGCATCAATAAAAACTTGATCAGTCAGTAATTGTTGGACACCTTCTAATCGGCGATTCAAATGACAAAACCATGCACGTGTTGCCTGATGATTCGATAAGATAGCTTTTTCTAGTTCAGGAATCGGAATAGCGACCACCACCGTTTCCTCTAGTGCAACACCAGAAGCAGGATATTGGTGAGGGTCATTAAATAAAACACTTAAAGCCACTAGATTTCCTCTTGAATAAATTGAAAAAATCTTTTCCTGACCTTGAATAGATGTTTTTAGAATTTTTAAAATTCCTGATTTAATATAATAAACAACCGTTGCCGCATCTCCTTGAAAAAATAAGGGTTGTCCTTTCTCTAGTTGAATTTCATAACTTTGTTGTTTTAGCCTTTCAATTGACTCTTGATTAAAAGAGATCAATAACGGATGTTGATACATAGAATCACTTCCTATTTTAAATCTGCAGGATATTGAAGTCCGATTTGACGACGAACCTCATCTAAAACACTCATCACCTGCTTTGAGCGTTCCAATGTATTGACATTGGATTCTTTCTTTTGCTTTAAAATCGTTTGAATAAATTCTTCAAGCTCATACTTCATATCTGCTTCATCATGAGGAATCGCTAACTCCTCAATCTCACCATTTCGATATTTAATTTGAACTTGATGGAATCGATTAATTCGATCAATCATAACCGTTCCATCTTCTCCTTGAATCTCCGACGGTAAATAAGAGTTAGAGATTTTAGAATACATGACACAAGCCTCCATTGTAGGATATTTAAAGATGATACTCCCTTCTCCATCTACACCTGATTCAAGCATATAGGCACTTGCCTTTATCTCACCTGGAAGTCCAAATAAATGAATCATCGGAGCAATCGTATAGACTCCAATATCAAGTAAAGCACCATTTGATAACTCATTTTTAAACGCATTTAAGATTGTCCCGCTTCGATAGGCATCATATCTTGAAGAATATTGACAGAAGCTTGCACTGTATCGACGAATGGTCCCAATTTTATGAAGATGGTCTTTAAGCAGTTGAAAAGTTGGTAACACAGTGGTCTTCATTGCTTCCATTAAAACAACTCCATTTTTAAACGCTGCTTCGCACATGGCTTCAACTTCTTTTAAGTTAGAAGCCAAGGGTTTTTCACATAACACATGTTTTTGATGATTTAAACATAAGATAGCTTGCTTAGCATGATAGGCATTCGGTGAGGCAATATACATCGCATCGACGACATCATCTTTTAAAAGCTGTTCAAGGTTAGTATAAATATACTCGACACCATACTTCGATGCAAATTCAAGACCTCGCTCTTCTGTTCTAGAATAAATGGCATTCAACTTAAAAGATTCAAGGCTCATCGCTGCTTTTAAGAATTGTTCTGTAATCGTATTCGTTCCAATAATACCAAATCGTATCTGTTGAGTCATTCCATTTCCTCCACCTCTTTAAACTACTATTAGCATACGCAGAAAAAAAACCTCTGTCAAGTTAGAGACAGAGGGTTTAATTTTAAGCTTTATGTTTCACAAAATAGTTGACGATGATAAATGTTATAACGGCTGGTAGCAACCATCCAAATCCTGAAGATTGAAGGGGTAAATAATTCAACGCAGACGTTAAGGCTGTTAAATTCATGAAAGAACCAATCGTTGTTAATAAACTAATTGCTAACGTCACATAAACCGTCATGGCTACAGCAAAGTCATGTTTAACCATTTTTCCTAGTAACGTTAAAATAATTAAAACAATGACAATCGGATAAATAATATCTAAAGCTGGCCCTGCTAAAGCTACAATTTGATCAACATCATTGGTTGCCATAAAAAGACTAATCACAGTTAAAATAATGGCATTCACTGCGTATGGAATTTTTCCCTTAAATAATTTGGTGAAAAACTCTGCACTTGCCGTTAGTAAGGCAATCGCCGTTGTTAAACAAGCGACTGTTGTACAAATACTTAAAAAAATCGTCCCAAGCGAACCAAAGACCGCTTTGGCAATATACATAACAAGTTGTGTACGAGTAAAACTTACATCAACAAGCGAAGAAGTTTGGGCTCCTAACATCATTAACCCACCATAAATAATCGCCAATCCACCAATTGCAATTAAACCTGACATTAAAATAATTTTAGAAACACTCTTATGGTCTTTATAGCCTTTATCATGGACAGATGAAATAATAATCGTTGCAAAAATAACAGCCGCAATAGCATCCATCGTTTGATAACCTTCTTTAAAAGACGTTGTGAAAACTTGTGAAACATCCAGTGTTGCTACTTCACCAATTGGAAATAACATCCCCTTTGTAATGATCGCAATTAAGACAAATAATAGAATAGGAGTTAAGACTTTCCCAATCGCATCTACAATTCGTGTGGGTTTTAAGACAAAGAATAACGCAATAGCAAAATAAATAATCGTTGTTAACCACTGTGTTGCATTAGGTAATAACGTCACAATCCCTAATTCAAACGTCGTTGAGGCAGTACGAGGAATTGCAATAATCGGTCCAATCGCTAAAATTAAAATAATCGTCGCAACGGTAGCGAACGGTTTAGAAACGCGAGAAGCCATCACTTCAAATGATCCTCCTGCGCGTGAACACGCTAAAATTCCAAGTAAAGGTAACCCAATTCCGGTAATTAAAAACCCTAGTAAAGCTGGAATCACTTGATCTCCAACTGTGTTTCCTAAAAAGGGTGGGAATATTAAATTCCCTGCGCCAAAGAACATGGCAAACAAGGCAAACCCAATCACTAATGCATCTTTAAATTGTTTACTCTTCATTAATATCCTCCTTGATGTCTATAATTCTAGCTGTTTTCTCCATTAACGACACATGGTAATATACCGAACAAACTTCCCTTTAACCGCTTCACATTGTTCAATGACTTCAAACCCAGCAGCTTTTAATTGCTCATCCATTTTAACTTGTGTCACAATAATAAGTTCATCAGCAATACGACGTGCATTCTCAATAATCATTTGCTGAATCTCTGGCGAAATCGGATTAAAATGTCCATATGGAAGGTCAATAATCGCCGTATCATAATGAGTTTTTATCTCTTGAATATCTCCAATTTGAATCACATTCTCATATCCGTAGTGTTTTAAATTTTCTTCTGCTTTCCAAGCTACTTTAGGATTTAACTCATTTCCAATGATATTTCCTCCTACTGTGAGTACCTCAAGGACAACAGTTCCGGCACCACAACATGGATCAATTATTTTTTTATCAAATTGATGACCCACCGCTAAGTTAGCAACAGAGCGTGAAACACGAACACTTAATGAAAAGGAGTAAGAATGAGGCTTATTCTCATGCTTCACCCACTCATTACAATTGGGTTCAAGTGTGCCAAAATACCATTTGCCATTTAACTCCGTCAATCCTAGCAATTGTTTCGGTTCATACATATCAGCTTCGCCACCAATTAATGAACCAATCGCATAAAGACGTTTTAATCGCTCTTTATATTCAAGTGATTGATCTTTAAATCGCATAAATAATAATTTAAATGTTTCAAAACTCATCGGTTGCTTTAAAACCATTTCATGTAATGATTCAAAGGAATCAGCTTGGTAATAAATCGTCAGTCGTTCCTTAATAAAAACACTACGTGATGGATCAATCTCAATATCAGATAAAATCCATTTGTCTTCAAACGATTGATTTAATAAAATCTTCATTTCAAGTCGACAAAGGCTTTCTTCACCTTCAGCGTAATTAATGACATATAAATAACCTTTAATCGGTAACTGTTCGATCATGATTTCGTCGTCCTCTTCTATTTTAGTTTCATTACAAAAAACACTAGTCTTCATTATAATTGAAAAAATGACATTTTTCAACATCATCTATCTCAAGTTCACAATGTATAGTAAAATAAATATTAGAATACATCAAGGAGGCACACTTTTTAAATGATTAGATTATTATTACTTGCACTATTATGGCTCACTGGATGCCAAGCTAAACAAACACTTACTATTGATTCAACTCTATCCATTTTCAAAACGCAAGCCAATTTAGAAGAAACAATGAAACAAGAATTTAACGAAACTACCTATTCAATTGATTCTCCCTATCTCGTCCATGACCCCTACCAAAATTCTCCCCTTTCTTATCTCGTCATGTTTGAAACAGAAGAACCCTCAATGATTAAATATCAAGTCCTTGGACATACCGAACAAGCAACCTTAAGTTATGAAACCAACAGTTATGAAACGACACACCAGTTAACGTTAATCGGATTATATCCAAATGAATCAAACACCATTTTATTGAGTGCGACCAATGAAGCGGGACAAACGATTTCACATGAGATGCAAATTCAAACTCCGCCACTTCCAAGTGATAGCCTACAGGTGACACTTAATCAGTCAACTCCCTTGACGCATACAACTCGATTATTTTTAGCAACCGATGATACATATAAATATCTCATCGACGAGTATGGAGATATCCGTTTCATTCAAAATTCTACATCGGGTTCTATTACTTCGCTCCCAAATGGAAATTTATTAACTTATCACGGGCCTTATTATTTTTACTATCAACAACAACTAGAAGAAATTTCTTATTTAGGACAAGTTCAAAAACAACTATATATTCCCGGTTCTGGACATCATTCTCTAACCTTGACCCCAGATGGCAATTACATTATTAACTCAAGCGATAAAACAGATGAACGATATACAGAAGACCATCTTTATATCCTCGATGCTCAAACTGGAATTCCCCTTCAAACCATCAATTTAAGAGACTATCTTGATATTAATCGCTTTAAAGACACACTACCTGAATCCGTTAAAGGTGACTTAGATGACTGGTTTCATTTAAATTATGCGATGATAGATGAGAGTGACGAAACAGTCATCGCTTCTGGACGTTCTCAAAGTATGGTTGTAAAACTTGATCCAACCACTAAACAACTAAAATGGATATTAGGTGCACCTGATGAGGTTAATGAACAACTTAAACCGTATTTATTAACCCCAATTGGTGAAAACTTCACCTGGTTTTTCGCCCAACATTCTTCAAAAGTTCTAGAAGATCTTGATCAAAATCCAGATACAGTAGATTTAATTTTGTTTGATAATCATGTCGATATTGGCGTATTTCCAAGGGAATCTTACCCAGATTTGAATCAATACAGTCGAGCAGTTCACTATCGAATTAATGAACGCGAGATGACTGTCGAACAAATTTGGTCGTTTGGAGAAAATTTATCTCCAGCCCTAACCTCAACCATCATTAGTGAAGTCGATTACTTGCCAAAGACGAAGTCGATGCTTGTGTTATATGGCTTCATTCAACTTAATCAATCAATGGGTGGAAAGTTATTTGAAGTCAGTGCCACGGATTCGAATGATATTCTCATGGAGATGACCTTCAACAAAGAAGGTATCAATCACATTTACGCCATTGACACCTTAACCTTTGATGAATTAAATTTAAATTATTCTTTCACGAATTCTAATGCAACGTCACTTGCTAAAGAAAATTTAATGTCCTTTAAAGAACCTCTTAATCTAGATAATCCCACTCAAACAAAATCTTATGATTCTTCATTTTTATCGACGATTGAGTTAGTCGATGATGTTTTATATTTAGATGGCTACATCGAAAAAGCTCAAATCACCGATTCATTTGCGCTCGTCTTAACTAATGAATCTCATGAATCTTTTACCTATTCAATTCACAGTGCGGATTGCTATGCTGTCAAAACTATTGACGAACTTCCAACCGGTCTTCAAAATCGTCTTAAAAAAGCTGTAAAGAAGCAGACACTAGTTCAGTTTATTGATCGTACGGATCTTTCTAATCTTGAAAAAGGAACTTATCGTTTGTCATTCTATTTAAAATCAAATGACGCTTTAGTGTTGTATGAAACAGACTATAGCCTTAAATTACATTAAAAAGGATGCCTCGTTATTGAGGCATCCTTTTGACTATGATTTGATTAATTTAGAATTGGTTTTGGTTAAATTCCTTGAATCTTTTTTAGAACTAAAGACTATTTTTAACAAAATCGGTGTCACAATCGTTGTGATAACCACTACCACGACAATCGGTCCAAAATTCACGGCACTCATTAATCCAAGTGCTGCCCCCTTACTAGCCACAATTAAAGCAACCTCTCCACGGGAAACCATTCCAACGCCAACTTGAAGAGATTCTTTCGTTGAATAATGACACAGTTTAGCTCCAAGCCCACAGCCAATTATTTTTGAAATAATCGCAATCACCACCAAAACAACGGTAAATAAAAGCAAAGTCTGGTTCATCCCACTCAAATCTACTTGGATTCCGATACTTGCAAAGAAGATGGGTGAAAGCAACATATAAGAAATTGTTTCAAATCTTGACGTAATATAATGAACACATGACGTATTTGATAAAATTAAGCCTGCAATAAAGGCTCCCGTAATATCAGCGACCCCAAACCACTCTTCCGCTAAAAAGGCAAGAATTAAACAAAAAACAAATGAAATGACGACAAATCGTCTCATATCTCGGTTGTATCGTTGAACCCAATAAATGAAAAATTTATAGAAAAGCATTCCAGCTAAAATGGCAAATACAAAAAATAAGATGACTTTTCCAAGAACTAACACAATATTAACAGAAGAATCTGCGCAACTTGTAATAAGGGTTAGTGCTACAATTCCTAAAATATCATCGATGATTGCGGCTCCTAGTATCGCATTCCCAGCTCGTGTATTTAACTTCCCTAACTCCTTCAACGTTTCAACTGTAATACTCACGGATGTAGCCGTTAAAATAATACCGATAAAAATATTTTGTAAAGTATGACTAACCCCCTCTGCTGTTGATGTCTGATTGAAAAATGAAGCGGTGATAAATCCAAATAACAATGGAACTAACACCCCAAAAACTGCAATCACAAATGAAGCTTTCCCTGTTTTTTTCAATTCTTGTAAATCAGTCTCAAGGCCTGCCGTAAACATTAAGACAATCACGCCAAGTTCAGCAATTTGTTTAATAAAGTCTGTCTCATGCAATACATTTAACATGGCTGGTCCAAGAACCAATCCCGCTAACAAGGCTCCTACAACCTGAGGCATGGAAAACTTCTTCGTCACTAATCCTAATCCTTTCGTACTTAATAGAATTAACGCAATATCAAACAAATAATTATAAGACAACATAACCTCATCTCCATTTTTAATATTCCCCTAATTTAGTGATTAACCAAGGTAATATAGCACGTTACCTTCGCACAGTCACACACCTTTTGTCGAAAAAAATACACTCATTAAAATGTTTACGTTTTATTTTTGAAGAATCAAAAAACACTCCGCTTTGGAGTGTTTTCTCATTATAACTTATGAATTTGTTTATAAGTCTCTAAAATATATGAATCCAATTCCTTTAAGACAGCTAAACTCTTAAAGGTCACACGGCTTGTATAAGACTCACTTTTTGATGGTGCTTCAAAATCAAGTCCGAGTCCTTCTACCTCTTCTTGTGATAAGTGAGTTAAAATATACTGCTTACGCCCCGTTAATTTGCATCGAAGCAACACCTTTTTATTCGTATAAATTGTAAAATAATTTCCCACCATTTTAACTGTTAACTCGTCCATTAAATCATACTCCGTTTTAATCATCTGAGTGACAGTCAATAAAATTTCATCTTCAATAGAAACCGGCTCTACAGAACCCGACACAACCTCATTTTCGTGTTCAAGCGGTGACCCTTCTTCGCTTACCTCAACTTCTGTTAAGTCAGTGATTTCCTCTGTTGCCTCAACTTCATCTTTTGCTAACTCTGAGAAATCTTCAGGAGCTATTGCTTCAATCGATTCTTCATCTGAAACGAAACTATCCATTACCTCTTCAACTGAAGAGACACTCTCTTGAATACTGTCATCTAGATCATGAAAACCTTTTTCTTCTGAGAAATCTCTTTCAGGATCTATCATGGGAACCGTATTAACATATAGAGATTTAAATTCATCCATTTTAGCTAGACACCAACGAATTCCAATCACAGCAATAAAACAGAAAACTAAACATGTGGTACTTATTTTAACCGATGGTAAATTAAAAAAGAAAATAACAACACTAAGAACTAATAAGCCAATAAATAATGCAGCTCCTTTTCGATATAGCATATATTTTTGACTCCATTTATCTACTTCGCTTAACAACTTTAACACCTCAAACTTTCGGGCCATTCCTTACAACTATACCTTATTTTATCAAATTTTCCTATATGATGTTATATAAAATTCGACATTTTTGCACATTTTTTGCATCAAATCTCAAAAAATTTATGAGTTTAAAATGAATTATTAAATAAAAGAGCTAACTTTTAAATGTTAGCTCCTCTTGTTATAATCCAATTAAAATTCCGACTAAAGCTCCCGCTACAATAAAAATAATTGGATGTTTATTGATTTTATTCGTCACAACATATAAGACTATAAATAAAATAAGTGCCTTTAGATTAAACAAATTAAAAATAGATTTAGTCTGATTAAAGGTATCAAGTGATAAAACTGAAATTTTAAAAACAGCAAATCCAGCAACCGCAATTAAACCTGTAACAGCCGGTCTTAAGGCATAAAAGACAGCCTGAACAGCCTGACTCTCTTTAAATTTATTTAAAACATGTGCCACAATGATAATAATAATAACCGATGGTGTAACCAACCCTACTGTTGCAAGGATACCACCTAATATTCCAGCGGCATTAAACCCTGCATAAGTTGCCATATTAATTCCAATAGGTCCAGGTGTTGATTGAGAGACCGCAATCATATTTCCAAGCATTGCTTCATCAAACCATGTGTATTTTCCCGCTAATTCATATAAAAAGGGTAAAGTGGCTAACCCTCCACCAACAGCAAATAACCCAATCTTAAAAAATTCAAAAAATAAAATAACATATGTCATTATGCTTTTTCACCTCTTCCACCTTTAACAACTAATCCTACAATAGCAGCTAAAATCACAATAAATACCGGAGAAATGTTGATGATAAGACCTAAAGAACCTAAAACTCCGATTAAAATCGTGATTATCACAATACTTAAACAAACTTTATCAATCACAGAACCTTTCCATAACTTGATTACAGCATTTAATACCAGAACGCAAACCGTTACACGTATTCCATTAAATGCATGCTGTACGATTTCAAACTCAGCGAAAGACTGTAAAAACGCGGCCAAAATCATAATAATCACTAATGATGGAAAAACAACGCCTGCTGTCGCAACAATTGCACCTAAAACTCCATGATGTTTATAACCGATAAAAGTGGCTGTATTAACCGCAATAACGCCTGGAGTACATTGCCCTACTGCATAGTAATCCATGACTTCCTCTTCGGTTGCCCATTTTTTTGTTTCGACAACCTCTTTTTGTAACATGGGTAACATCGCGTACCCACCACCAAAGGTTAATCCTCCAATTCGACAAAAAGTCCAAAACAAATCTAAATAATCGTGCATGTCTTAACCTCCAAAATCTTGTCATTCTTAACTATTATATCTCAAAATTTCCATATTAAAAGAAAATACTGTTTTCAAATAAAAAAATCTCTATTCTTTGAATAGAGATTTTTTTATTTGAAAATTAAGCATTACGATCCATGAAAGGAACAATTTGTTTTTTACGTGAAACAACACCTGCTAATAAAGCTGTGTTATCGACTAATTCAACATTAAATGCTTTTTCAACGATATCTGTACGATCTCCTAATGTGATAACTTGTGAGTTACTATTTAAGATATCCGTGATAACTGCCACAAATAGATTTAATCCTTTTTGTGCAATAATTGCTTTCATTTGTTCTTCTAACTCTGCTTTACGAGTCATCATATCCTCGATACTAACTGTGTTAATTTGAGCAATCTCAACAGTAGATGTTCCCATTGGGAAGACTTTTGAGTCGATTCCTAATAATTGTTCAGCAGAGTAATCAGATAAATCTGTTCCAGCTTTTAACATTTCAAGTCCATAAACTTCAACATCAAGTCCTGCAATTTCTGCTAACTCACGGCATGCTTTTTCATCTTCTGGAGTACATGTTGGTGATTTGAATAATAATGAATCTGAGATAATCGCACTTGCCATTAATCCAGCCATTGTTGGTTCAATTTCAATTCCATTTTCTTTATACATTTTATAAAGAATTGTTCCCGTACATCCAACAGGTTCCGCACGATAGAATAAAGGTTCAGATGTTTGGAAGTTTGCTAAACGGTGATGATCCACTACCATTTTAATGCGAGCTTTTTCGATTCCATCTGCACTTTGATTAAATTCATTATGGTCCACTAAAATGACTTCGTCATTTTCAGTTACAGCATCAATTAATTTTGGTGCTTCAATTTGGAAGTGATTTAAAATATATTGAGTTTCCTTGTTCACGTCACCTAAACGACAAGCCATTACGTCATGTCCTAATTTTGTTTGTAAGTCTGTCATGACTAAAGTAGATGTAATTGAATCTGTATCTGGGTTTTTATGTCCGAATACTAATGTAGCCATTGATTCATTCCTCCTTCTGCATTTTCACTTCTCTTATTTTACACTAAAACCGTCAAAAACTCATCGCCTTTTACACTAAATTCGTAACTTTTCAATTATATTTTATCAAATTCAGACTAGACTAAAAGTATTGAGGATTCATCTTCATCAAAAAAGGAGGACTAGTTTTGAAAACAACATGGGATTTAACCGCACTATACGAGTCATTTGAAAGTGAGAATTTTTTAAATGACCTCAAAAAAGTTGATGAATTAACCCAATCCTATAATCATTTTGCCAATCAAATTTCAAATTCAACACAAGAGACTAAAACGTTACTACTTCAATATTTAAATTTTCAACAGGAGCTTAACGACTTATTTGGCCGTCTTTTTTCTTATTGCTCGCTCACTTTAAGTACTGATACAACGAATAAATCAGCTTTAAAATATTCTGATGTGCTCAATGAAAAATCAAGCTCCCTTGCGAAAAGTGATACGGTTCTTAATCATTGGATTGGCAATTTAAAAGATCTTGATACTTTACTTAAAACCGATGCTAATCTTGAAGCCCACACCTTTTTCTTTAAAGAATTACAACGCTTCAGTCACTATTTATTAAGTGATAACGAAGAATCTATTATTGCGAAAATGCAAAATACAGGATCAATTGCGTGGGCTAAGCTAAAAGATACCATTACCTCGCAGCTCATAGTTGAGGTTGAATTAAATGGCGAAGTCAAATCAATGCCATTAGCCATGGCAAGAAATCTGGCTCATGACCCTAGTGCCGAAGTCCGAAAAAGTGCTTATGAATGCGAGTTAAAAGCCTATGAAAAAGTAGAAGATTCATTAGCGGCTTGTCTGAGTAACATTAAAGGAGAAGTCATTACAACTGCTACCTTACGAGGATATGAATCCCCTCTTGATGAGACGTTAATAAAATCAAGAATGACTCGCCAAACACTAGATGCCATGCTTGAAGCCATCGAGGAAAGTTTACCTAAATTCCGAGAATTTCTTCGCCTCAAGGCCTCTTTACTTGGACATAAAGGTGGATTACCTTTTTACGATTTATTCGCTCCCGTTTGTGACCAACCTCAAACCTTTGACTACGAAAGAGGAACTGAATTTGTATTAAAACAATTTAGCACGTTCTCTGATACATTAGCCAATTATGCCAAAAAAGCGATTGATGAAGCCTGGATTGATGTTTATCCAAAACAAGGAAAAGTTGGCGGTGCTTTTTGTTCAAATCTTCATTGGATTAAGCAAAGTCGTTTCTTATTAAATTATGGAGATCAATTTAGTGACGTTGTGACGCTTGCTCACGAACTTGGACATGGATTTCACGGCGAATGCTTAACAAAAGAAAGTAGCTTAAATTCAAGTTACCCTATGCCTGTGGCTGAAACAGCTTCAACGTTCTGTGAAACCATTATCAAAAAAGCTGCGATTAAAAATGGAACAGATGATGAAATTTTTAGAATTTTAGAAACTGAATTAACGGACTCAACTCAAATTATTGTCGATATCTATAGTCGATATTTATTTGAAACTGAATTATTTAAAGAACGAGCACAAGGTTCTATTAGTTCAAAAGAATTACAAGACATGATGATTAAAGCACAAAAAGAAGCCTATGGAAATGGCCTCGATTTTGAATCTCTTCATCCTTATATGTGGGCATGCAAACCTCATTATTATGATGCTTCAGCGAATTTCTATAATTTCCCTTATGCGTTTGGTTTACTATTTGCTAAAGGTTTATACGCTAAATATCAAGAAGTTGGAAGTGAGTTTGTAAAATCTTATGAACAGCTTTTATCTATTACTGGTAAAAATTCAGCCGAAGAGATTGCCAGAACCGTAGACATCGATTTAACGAAAAAAGAATTTTGGCAAACCTCTTTAAAACTTATTACAGATGACATTCAAACATTTAAAGAGCTTGCCAAAAAGAAATATCCCACTCTATTATAATTAAGCCGAAGCCCTATTTTTTATAGGGCCTTTTAATTTGTTAATTTTTGGAATAGACTACTTGATTTTTAAACCTCAATGACTGATAATGAATGGGTTATTTGATTTAGTTTTAAAAGGAGAATTCTAATGAGAAGTTATGAGTTTTACAAGTGGAGAATTTGGATTATTTTAGCCTTTTCTTTTGTTCTATCTCTGTTTCATCGAGGTGCAATGGGGGTTATCTCACCTTATTTAAGCTATGATCTAAATGCAACCGCATCGGAAATTAGCCAAATCGCATCGGTTACGTTCTACACTTATGCCCTCATGCAAATTCCTGCTGGCCTGTTACTGGATTACTACGGTTATCGTAAAGTAAGCGGCATCGGAATCTTCATAACAGGAATAGGATCCATCTTATTAGGATTGACGCCTTATTTATCCTTAGCCTTTTTAGGTCGCCTACTAATCGGACTTGGAACCTCTGTTATTTTTATCTCTGTTTTAAAAGCACAATCCATTTGGTTTTCAAAAAACGACTTTGTCAAAGTATCAGGATTCCTTTCTTTCATTGGCAATGCTGGTGGATTATCCGCTACCTTTCCGCTTTCGATATTAATTGGTTTGATAGGATGGCGATTTTCTATGATTGGGACAGGAATTTTATGCCTCATGATTTCCATTCTAATCTACTTCTTTGTTTCTAATTCCCCAACCAATTACGGATATGCACCACTAGGTTCACAGCCAGGACAAACCAAACTGGAACTTAAGGAGGCGATTTTATCAACTTTTAAAAATAAAGCGATTTGGCGTAACTTTTTCTCATTATTTACACTGGTTGGATGTACCACTGCTTTAAGTGGTGTTTGGGGAATTAATTATTTAACAACCGTCTATCACATTAATTCAACTCACGCTTCCTTTTATATTTCCTTTATTTTACTAGGTCTGATCATAGGCTCTCTTTTTATTTCTAAATTGTTAATATTATTTAAAGGAAATATCCCAGTTTGTCAACGTTTCTGTTGTCTGGGAATCTCGCTCATTTGGTTTTATTTTTTATTTTGGGTAAATGGTAACCCGCCTCTTTGGATTCTTCCTTTTTTATTTTTTTCAATGGGATTTTTGGCGACCTCTCACATCTTATCCTTTACCGATATTACCTCTTATTGCGATTCAAAACATAGTGGTTTAGCCAGTAGCGTCATCAATGCTGGTGAATTTATTGCTAGTTCCCTTGTGACACAATTTATTGGGTTCACACTAGACTTTAACTTTAATGGAAGTATCGTTAATAATATTCGTCATTATAGCGCTGAACAATTTAAATTAAGTTTTAATATCTTTTTTATTATTTCCTTAATGGGGATCTTAACGAGTTTTATCGGTTATAAAAAAGGGGGAAAACTAAGTCTCTTCTTAAAATTCAAACATAAAAAAGTCGTCTAGAATTAGACGACTTTTTTTATATATTTGTTTCTAACCAGTTATAGATATCTTCATAAACTTCTAACTTATTTTTTTCATTTAAGATTTCATGAAGCATCTGTGGATATAATTTTATCTGAACATTGATTAGCTGTGCTTTTTGCATTGCATGAAATGCTTTTTTTACCATTTTACCTTCTTCACCTACAGGATCATCCTCACCCGAGATAAATAAAACAGGTAAATCATGTGGCATTTTTTCAATGTTTTTATCATCTGTTATATACAATAATCCCGTAAATAAATCATAAAATCCGGCATTGGTAAAAATAAATCCGCAACTCGAATCGGCGACGAATTCACGTACGACTTCTTCATCATAACAAATCCAGTCACTAGCCGTTTTAGCATTGGGAAGATTACGATTAAATGTTCCATAAGATAACTGATTAATTAATTTATTTCGATGTTTAGATCCTTGGTATCGTTTTGCTAGGCGTGATACAAATTGGCCTATCTTAAGCAAAAATTTCGGATTATGTGCCGTCCCAGATAAAATCAATCCATTAATCGTTTCACCATAATCAATCGCATAATGTCTTGCGAGAAAAGATCCCATACTATGTCCAAGCATGACAATTGGCAATTCTGGATTGTGAGCATGAATTAAATCGTTAATACTCTTTAAGTCATCCACCATCATCTGCCATCCATCTTCCTCTCCAAAGTAACCATAGTCCTCTGGTGATGAAACAGATTTACCATGACCTCGATGATCATTCGCATAAACGATGTATCCTTTATCTGTTAAATAATTAATAAATGCTTCATAACGACCGGCGTGTTCGCATGAGCCATGTACGAGTTGAATCACTCCACGTGTTCGAATATCTGCATGTGGTTCATAAATATAGAGTTCTATATCCTGACCATCTACCATTTGAACTTTCAAGAAATGTGGCCCCTTTCATCTTTCATATCTATACTGTACCATATTTCTTGACGTATTCCAACTACTTAAGACGTTCATAATAGATGAATCAATTGTTTTATACCCTTTTCATACACTTTATTTAAAAAATTGATGATCTCCCACCACAATTTCATATGGATTAAAACGTTGTCCTTTAAACGTTAAATAGGTTTCAATCACACCAAAATCATCAACTGTTGCAATTCCAATTATGCGTTGCGAAGCCACTAAATCGTAAGTTCCATTCCCTAGTGGAGTAATGATCGGTGCCAATCCCCCGAGCGGTAATACCTCGCCTTTAATCGTTCCCTTAACGCTTCCATCCGGATTGTAGTACTTAGATAATAATTGTAAATCTTTTTTAGATACATCCAATCTAAACGTTTGATTAAACCCATTGGTTAATTCGATTTTAAATCCGTCTTGGAACGTCACTTGCCATTGAGTTTCTTCATTAAATTTTTCATAATCAAACAATTGAATAGGCGTTTTTTCTCTAAAACTATATAAATAATAATAGTTAATATTGCCACTTCCACCAGAACTAACCGATACATAGACATCCTCAATAAAATCTTGATTAAAATCCCCGACAAAAAGCATTCCCCCATATCCTCCTTTTAATGGTAAAACTTGTGTGATTGTTTCATTCGTAATCCCATCTACAATAAAAAGTGTCAAATCCTCTTGATAAATCGCATCTGGACTTGATTTACTTCCTGCTAAATAAATAAAATCATCAACTTGATCACCTGTTACATCTCCAAGCTTCATATCGAAGATATAGGGGGTCTGTACTTCTATATACGCCTCAATAGCTGGAGGAGTCATCGTATCCATAAACATCCAAATCTTCTCCTTTCATCATTTATACGGTTAGTATGAGTTAGAATCGGGAATTTATGAGCAAGGATGAATATATTTACAATATATTTTTCTTTAAAAAAGAGACTAGATTTAATATCTAGTCTCTTTTGCATTTAAAATAAAGTTAATTGATTGCTTGGCGGTTGCGTTGCTGCTTTAGCTGGTTTATCATTTCCAAGCTCCATATCTCCAAAAACATTCATTAATTGTAATTTTTCAATTAAGGCTTTAGAAACTTTTCCACGTTGTTGGACTTCTTTTATGGTTACAAACGGCGCTTCTTCCCTTGCAGCCACAATTTGTCTTGCCACGTTTTCTCCTAAACCATCTAATGCCGTAAATGGCGGAATGAGTGATTTTCCATCCTCAGAAATTTTAAAATCTACGGCATTTGATTCTTCGATATTGAAGTTTTGGAAGTAGAAACCACGCTCTGTCATCTCCAATGCAATCTCTAAAATGGTCACTAAGTTTTTCTCTTTTGGTGTTGCGTCAAACCCTTTTTCTTCAATTTCATCTAAACGTTTACGAATGGCATCAGGTCCTTTAATCATGGTTTCCATTTCAAAAACATCTGCACGTTTTGAGAAATAAGCACAGTAATAATAAATAGGATGATGAACTTTAAACCACGCGATACGAATGGCCATTAAAACGTAAGCTGTCGCGTGGGCTTTTGGGAACATGTACTTAATTTGACCACATGACCAAATATACCATTCTGGAATCTTATGCTTACGCATCTCTTCTTCAAATTCTTTCCATCCATCTGGATTTTTACTCGCTAATCCTTTACGAACAAACTCCATGATTTTAAACGCTAAGGCAGGTTCAAGTCCACCATACATTAAGTAAACCATGATATCATCACGACATCCGATAACATTTTTGAATTCAACTTTTCCAAACTTATCATATTTTCCGGAAACTAAATCTGCCGCATTATTTAACCAAACGTCAGTTCCATGTGATAGCCCTGAAATTTTAACTAATTCGGCAAATGTCTTCGGTTTGGTATCTTCTAACATATTACGAACAAACGGTGTCCCAAATTCAGGAACCCCATAAGAACCCGTTGTCGAACGAATTTGTTCTGGCGTTACCCCTAATGATTCTGTTGAATAGAATAATTTATAAACTTCAGGATCATCCGTTGGAATATCTTTTGGATCAATACCTGAGATATCTTGTAAATAACGAATAACCGTCGGATCATCGTGCCCTAGAATATCGAGTTTTAATAAATTATCATGAATTGAGTGGAAGTCGAAATGTGTGGTTCTCCATTCTGCTGTTGGATCATCAGCTGGATATTGAATCGGTGTCACATCATAGATATCCATATAGTTAGGAACAACAATAATCCCACCCGGATGCTGTCCTGATGTACGACGAACCCCTTCACATCCTTTAGCCATTCGTTCAATTTCAGCCGTTCGCATTTCACGATTGGTATCTTCAAGGAACCCTTTAACATAACCAAAGGCTGTTTTTTCAGCAACGGTACCAATCGTTCCAGCACGGAACGCAAAGTCATCACCAAACACTTCACGACAATATAAATGGGCAACTGGCTGATATTCACCAGAGAAATTTAAATCGATATCAGGTACTTTATCTCCTTTAAATCCAAGGAAGGTTTCAAACGGGATATCATGTCCATCTTTTCGCATCTTAGTGCCACAATGTGGACAAGTTGCATCTGGTAAATCAAAACCAGATTCAGCATTTGCTAAAATGTCTTGGAATGCTTCTTCCTCTGGTCGGATTCCATAGCGTTGTTTCTCCTCTTCGTTCATTTTAAAAGCCGCAAATAAACAGTTTGGACAACGGTAATGCGGTGATAGCGGATTAACCTCTGTGATATCTGTCAAAGTTGCAACAAAAGACGATCCAACCGAACCACGTGATCCTACTAGATAACCATCATCCAATGATTTTTTTACAAGCATGTGCGAGATATAATAAATAACGGCAAATCCATTTCCGATAATACTATTTAACTCTTTAATTAAACGATCAAGCACATATTGAGGTAATTCTTCCCCATACCACTCATGTGCTCTTTCATAACACATTTCAGTTAAACGGTCCTTGATACTTGGAATCCCTTTATCTTTTAAGAAATCATCAGCAGGCGTGAACAATTCATCTTTAATCGCTTTTATCATTTCACAAGAATCAGCAATTGCATTTGGATTAGTGACAATGATTTCTTTTTGTTTCGCCTCATCTAAAAAACTAAAATCATGGTACATTTCATCTGTTGTTCTAAAATGCATACTTGGAATTTCTTTAATATCTGGATGATTTAGAGGATGGCGTCCTCCTCCAATCATTGGTGTGCGCGTATAAATTTGACGATAAAGTTTATCTTCACGATTTAAATGGTGAACATCTCCGGTTGCGCACACTGGAATATTTAACTCTTCACCCACTTTTATAATCGTTTTAATCGTCTCGATAATGGACTGAGCCATCTCTTTTGAGTTTTGATCAATGAGATGTGAATAAACTTCGGGTGGCTGTACTTCTAAATAATCATAAAATTTCGCCTTTTCTTGTAAGTCTTCATATGGCTTATTTAATGCACTTTCCCAGACCTCACCATTTACACAACTACTACCAATTAACAATCCTTCTCGATGAGCTTGTAAATAACTTCTTCGAATACGTGGCTGTCCATATAAATCGCACGTCATCGATTGCGACACAACTTTGAATAAATTTTTAAATCCAACTTGGTTTTGCGCCAAAATCGTCACATGTGTTGTTCGATCAAGTTTAAACGAGGTTTCTTTATCGACTAACTGATTGACTTCATCATGCGTTTTAATGTCTAATTTTAAAATATCACGAAGCATTAGAATAAATGCCTGACCCGTTGCACGCGCATCGTAAATGGCACGGTGATGTTGGGTTAAATCAACTTTAAAGAATTTTGATAAAGCTTTTAAGTTAAATCGCTTCATCTTACGTTTAAATTTTTCATCAATGGTCGCATCTGTTGCATAGTTCCAATACACTCCATATTGATGGTGATAAAGGACACGCGCTAAAGCTAAGGTATCCAGAACAGGATTGTCACAAACTCCTAAATTAAAACGTTTATATGTTTGCTCTAAATGTCCCATGTCGAATGCCGCATTATGAGCGACTAAAATACAATCTTCCGACCATTCTTTAAAGCGTTTCATGACATCCTCAAGCTCCGGAGCATTATCAACATCACTTTGTAATATATGCGTTAATTCGATCGTTTTTAAAGATAATTTTCGATGTGGATTAGCAAAGTCAGAAAACTCATCAATAATCGTTCCGTTTTTAATTTTGACAGCTGCAATTTCGATAATCACATCATAGTTCGTTGAGAACCCAGTCGTTTCGACATCATAAACAACATACGTGGCATCATTTAACGGAATCGATTTCTCATTCCAAGCTAATAAGGGTTCATCTTCAACTAAATATCCTTCCACTCCATAGATAATTTTAATATCATTTTTTTTCGCGGCATGATAGGCATCTGGAATGGCTTGAACGACTCCATGATCCGTTAAGGCAATCGCTTTATGACCCCATTTCGCAGCTTGTTTAATATAATCACCAATATCTGTTACGCCGTCCATGGCACTCATCTTAGAGTGAACGTGTAATTCAACACGCTTTTCACCCTCCGGCGCCAAATCTTTTCTCGGCTCTGTTTTGGCATCAATGACATTCACCGCATTTACCATCATTGATAACTCTTTTGAGAACGTATCAAATTGAATTTTCCCACTGACACGAACCCAGTTACCTTTTGCTAAAAGTTTAGGTACCATTTTCTTTGTTTCAGCTGACTTGGCAAACATTTTAATATAAATGGAATCGGTATAATCCGTAAACTTCGCCGTCACGAGTAACATTTCACCATTTCGAATGTCGCGTGATTCTGCATCAAAAATATAACCTTCTAAAATACAGCGACTCATTTCATCGTCAATTTCTTTACAACTCATCGGATTTCCATTAATTGGACCACCGATTGAAGTATCTGTCACTTCAGGTTCCTTACGACTATAACCTCCACGGCTTCCACTATAGCTTTCACTTCGATAGCTTGGTTTAGGCTGTTCCACTGGTGGGGCTTCCACTGGTTTAGGTACTTCAACAATTTGTGGCATCGTCGTTTCTCGTTCTGCTAATAT
Organism: Turicibacter sp.; assembly: GCF_017941855.1. Taxonomy (NCBI): domain Bacteria; kingdom Bacillati; phylum Bacillota; class Erysipelotrichia; order Erysipelotrichales; family Turicibacteraceae; genus Turicibacter; species Turicibacter sp. Next base: position 32,710 of record NZ_JAGAVR010000014.1, read on the forward strand.
ATCAGCGTCTGACTTGGCATTAGCAGAGTAAACAGGTTTTACTGTCTGTAATCCAAATCCAAAACGCTCATACGCCTTTAAAATGTTATTGGCATACTTTTGTTCAATTTCGTTATAATAATGCTCATCTTTCACTTCAATGTGTAACTCATTTGTCTGAACCTTAACTGAAAAGCTTTCTAAACAACGAATTAATAAATCTTGACGACTTAAATATTCAATCATAAGTGGCCAATATTCTAATATTTGTTCTTCAGTCGGCTGACTTAAATATCTAATTAAAAAAGAAGCTTGATTTATCGTTTGAATTTTACTAAACGTTTGATCAAAACGGGAATAAAATTCATAAAAAGCTGCTGGAACTAAGGGTGTATCAAATACTAAGTGAAAAATCAGTTCTTGGTTTTTTCGTAGGGCATCCACCTTTTCAATCATCTTTTGCTCAAATAAAAAAAGCTGATGATCAGGATATTGAATTTGTTCTAGCAAAATTTCCATTTGTTTTTGCATGGGTTTCCCCCCTTTTAAATCATTACTTTCAATTTATCTTATAAATTGCAACTTATTCATTTTATCATTTTTTCTAACTATTTTCACTAAAAAAATCGTTATGTCGAATGGCCTTAACCGCTTACTAACTCCTATAATTTCTGCCATTACTTCATTATTATACCTAAGAATATAAAAAGCCCTCTCAAATTCTTTTGAGAGGGTTTCTAACTAAGCTAATGTTTCATATTTTTCTTTAACGAATGTCATTAAGTCAGCCACTGCTACTTCAGCAACTTCACCTGTTTGACGGACTTTAACTTCAACAATTCCATCAGCGATTCCACGGCCAACCGTAATACGAATTGGTAACCCAATTAAATCAGCATCGGAGAATTTAACCCCTGCACGCTCTTTACGATCGTCTAATAAAACCTCAAATCCAGCTGCTTTTAATTCAGCATAGATATTTTCTGCTGCTTCTAATTGATCCGCTTTTTTCACATCAACTGGAACAACATGAATATCAAATGGAGCAATTCCTTTTGGCCAGATCATTCCATTTTCATCATTGTTTTGTTCAATAACCGCCATCATCACACGGCTAACTCCAATTCCATAGCATCCCATGATAATTGGTTGTTTCTTTTGATTTTCATCTAAGAATACCGCATTCATTGGTTCTGAGTATTTTGTTCCTAATTTGAACACATGTCCAACTTCAATTCCTTTAGCATGTGCCACAACGCCTACACCATCAGGAGATGGAGCTCCCACCTCTAAATCAGCAACTTCAATATTAGCTGCAAACGAACCTGTTGTTGAATAAACAATAGTATCTTCACCAACTTCAGCTAATGCCATGAACTCAGCAGATTGAGATCCGCCAATTTGTCCACTATCAGCTTCTACCATACGGAAGTTTAATCCACAACGAGTAAAAATATTTGTATAAGCTTTAACAAAGTTGTTATAAGCTTCATCTAGAGATTCTTGTGTGGCATGGAAAGAGTAGGCATCCTTCATAATAAACTCGCGACCACGCATTAATCCAAAACGAGGACGTGCTTCATCACGAAACTTCGTTTGAATTTGATAAACTGTTAATGGTAATTTTTTATATGAATTTAAGAAATCTCGAACTACATGAGTAATAACTTCTTCATGTGTTGGACCTAATGCAAATTCACGATTATTACGATCTGTTAATCGCATTAACTCTGAACCATAGACATCCCAGCGTCCTGATTCATCCCATAATTCTTTTGGTTGTAACGCTGGCATTAATAATTCATTTCCGCCAATGGCATCTAATTCGTCACGAACGATTCCTTCAACATTATTTAAAACACGCTTTGCAAGTGGTAAATAAGTATATACTCCCGCTGCTACTTGTTTAATAAATCCAGCGCGAAGTAAAAATTGATGAGAACGAATTTCTGCATCACTAGGAACTTCACGTAATGTTGGAATAAACATCATCGATTGTTTCATTGTTTGTCCTCCTAAAGAATGCGACATTTACCATAATTAATAGTAAAATTCGACATACATATACTTTCAATGTTTCATTATCGCATCTTTTACCCTTCATTTCAAGTTAGTTTTTCGAGTTCTTACTTAAATAAACGAAGAACATCATTAAAACTAACAAAAACAAATAATCCTAAGAATAAAATTAATCCAGCTGCATGAATATATCCTTCTACCTTACGATCAACCGGACGTCCAATAACGGCTTCGATTAAAACAAATAAAATACGTCCACCATCAAGCGCAGGTAATGGCAGTAAATTCATAATCCCAATGTTAACACTTAGGAAACTAATCCAAATAACAAATGAGGTTAATCCATATGTGACCACTTGAGACGTCATCGTATAAATTCCAATGGGCCCTGCTAAATCACTAACCCCTGCTTCTTTTGTCACGAATAACATTTTAAACGTTTCAAAGATTTGCATAAAAGCATTTTTCGTTTGTAGCGCAGAATATTTAATCGCATAACCAAGTGAATGTTCACTGCGAAGTGGATGTTCATAATCAACCCCAATTCCAATTTTTGGTGTTCCATCTACAAGATTAGGAGTAATCACTAATTGTTTTGTTTGATTATTTCGTTCAATCACAACGGTTGTTTCCTCTGTTGTCGAATCAATGGCATTAATTAAGTCGTCCCATGACTCAACTTTTTGTCCATTATACTCAATAATTTGATCGCCTACTTGTAATCCTGCCACTTGTGCCGGGGAGTCATCTACTATCGTTCCTAACCTATTAGAATAAATCGTTTCTCCATTGACGAGTCCTACCATAAATAATAAAACAATCGCTAAAATAAAGTTCATTGTTGCTCCCGCTGCCATTGTCGCAAAACGAGCCCATTTAGATTTTGACTCTAAACAACGATCGTATGGCGCAATTTGCTGGGATCCCTTATCAAATACGTAAAAAGCATCATGATCAACTTGATAATGATAAACGTGTTGTTGTTCTGTTTCAATGCTAATCGTTAAGGCTTTATACAAATCAATCTCTGTAATCGTTCCAACTACTAAATCGGTTCTTAATTCCGGATTTAGATAAATTTTTTCAACACAAGCATTTTTTCCAAGTAATAATCCAACTTTTTGTCCCACTTTGACCATTTCTTTTTCGGCTTCTTCCCCAGCCATAGCCACATAACCACCGAGTGGAATAGCACGAATTGAATAAGTCGTTTCTCCCTTTTTCTTGCTCCATACGGCTGGTCCCATACCAATTGAAAACTCATGACATAAAATTCCGACCTTCTTAGCTACAATAAAATGCCCAAGTTCATGAACTAAAATAATAACACCTAGTGCGATAATAAAACTTAAAATTCCTAACATTTATTCACCCTCTATTATTCATATTTTGCTAGAATATCTCGTCTAACCTCTTGATCTAATTGTAAGATTTGTTCAAGTGATGGGTGGTCAATCTTTTGATGTTTGTTTAAGGCCTCCGCAACCACTGTCTCAATTTCTAAGAAGCTAATTTTATTTCGTAAAAACAAATCAACAGCTGCTTCATTTGCGGCATTTAAAACAGTCGGACAGCTCCCCCCTTGCATCCCCGCCTCATATGCCATTTTTAAACATGGGAAACGTTCAAAATCCATTGGCTTAAATTCCAATGTTCCAACTTCTGCTAAATTTAAAGACTTCCCTTGTTTTAAATCCATACGCTCTGGATAGCTCATCGCAAATTGAATCGGAATTCTCATATCAGGCGTTCCTAAATGCGCAATAATACTCGTATCCTCAAATTCAACCATTGAATGGATAATACTTTGGCGATGTAAAATCGTTTCAATTCGTTCATATGGCATGTCAAACAGCCAATGCGCTTCAATGACTTCTAGCCCTTTATTCATCATCGTCGCCGAATCAATCGTAATTTTAGCTCCCATTGACCAGTTAGGATGATTTAAGGCCTGTTCAAGTGTCACTTCTTTTAACATTTCACGGGTATAATCTCTAAACGATCCACCACTGGCTGTAATAATTAGCTTCTTAATCGCTTTAGCATCTTCACCTTGTAAACATTGATAAATAGCTGAATGCTCACTATCCACAGGCAACAGTTTAACACCATGCTGCTTCGCTTTTTCCATCACCAGATGTCCTGCTGTGACTAAGGTTTCTTTATTTGCAATTCCAATATTGCGCCCCATTTCAATCGCTTTTAATGTCGGAAGTAATCCAACAGACCCCATGACTGCTGTGACAACAAAATCCTCACCACCTAAATCGGTTTGATAAGTTGCCACACTTTCAAGTCCCTGTGCTCCATACCCAAATTCAACGTTTGGATATAACGCCTCTAAAGTCATTGCTGACTCTTCCTCCATGACTGAAACATAAGCAGGTTGAAACTCCTCAATAATCTGCTTCGTTAATTCGATATTACGTCCTGATGAAAAAGCAATCAAACGAAACGCCTCAGGATGCATGCGAATGACATCTAATGTTTGTGTTCCGATAGAACCTGTTGCTCCTAATAAATAAATATTTTTCATCTAAATCACCACATTCATGACATTAATTAAAATATATAAAGCTAATGACGCGTATAAATGGCTATCAAATCGATCTAAAACGCCACCATGTCCTGGGAATAATGTTCCAAAATCCTTGATTCCATACTCACGTTTCATTGAAGAGGCTACTAAATCTCCAAATTGGGCGACAGCTGCTACAACTAAACTCATCATGGCTAAAACGATAACATGATCTGAAACGCCCGTTATCACTCCAAAAATGCTTCCAACTAAAACACCAAGGATCGTTCCACCAACTGATCCTTCCACTGTTTTATTTGGACTAATTAATGGGGCTAATTTACGTTTACCTAATTTTCGTCCTACAAAATAAGCACCAGAATCGGTTACGGCCACTACGATAATCATAAATAAAAATAAATTTAACCCAAGTGAGCGTAAGAAAATCATAGAATGAAAAGTAGATCCGATATAAAAGATTGTTAACAAATAGTATCCGGCATCATTAACTGTAAATTGCTTTCTCGTAACAACTGCAAGTAATAAAATAAACAGAAATAATGCCATGGTTCCCAGTCCAAAAACAAGTGTCCCTGTAAAACTCAATGTTCTAAAATCAAATGAACTAAACACAATCATTAAGATTGCAATCATCGTAAATACTTTAATCTCTACTGGTGTCTTAGAAATTGTTTCTCTCATATCAATCATTTCTTGAGAGGCAACTAGAGCAAGTAATACCCCTAAAATAATAAAAGGTAATCTCCCATAAATCAAAATGGGTAATCCTATTGCAATGATGACAATAGCTGTCAATACGCGTTGCTTCATTTTTTACTCTCCTTTATTTGGTTTCAGTTAATCCACCAAAACGTCGATTACGTTTTTGATAATCGTAAATGGCTTCATACAATTGATTTTCTTTAAAATCTGGCCATGCCACAGAGGTAAAATATAACTCTGCATAAGCTAACTGCCATAATAAATAATTACTAATGCGTTGCTCTCCACTCGTCCGAATCATTAAATCAAGAGGAGGCAAATCGTGCGTCATTAAATGATTTTCAATAACATCTTCAGTAATTTCTTCAACCTTTAGTTCTCCAGCCTTCACTTCTTTAGCGATTTGTTGAACAGCTTGTTTAATTTCATCCTGAGAACCATAATTAAGTGCAATAGTTAATGTCATCGTTTGATTATCTTTTGTTTGGTGTGATAATTCCCTAATTTTCTCTTGTAATTCAGTCGGTAAGTCTTCAGTATTCCCAATGACCTTTAATCTAATATCATTTTCGATTAATTCTGGTGCAAACTCATCAAAGAATTTTAACGGAAGTTTCATTAAAAATTTAACTTCTTCTTCAGGGCGTTTCCAATTTTCAGTTGAAAAAGCATAGACCGTCAATGCTTTTACACCAAGTTTCCCACATAACTTTGTTATTTCTCGGACATTCATCGCGCCCTCTTGATGACCGGCTGTTCTTGGTAATCCTCTTTTTTTAGCCCATCTTCCATTGCCATCTAAAATGATCGCTATATGTTGAGGTAGAGGAGCTTTTAAAATCTGCTCTTTACTTACCTGTGTCTTCGTTTTCTTTTTAAAGAACATTCAAGAAACCGCCTTTCATAAAATTAACCTATCCTGTATATTTTAATATACTTACCATCTTTTTTCCACAGACAAAGTAGGTTTTATACAAATTATCTCAATGTCTTTAATATTTTTATTAACCTTCTGCATCATTATGAACCTAATTTTATGAAATAATCTGATTTTTAATCTTGTTATTATCATGCTCAAAAGATTAAGCCTTTATCAAAAGAATCCCCCTATTGTCCTAAAGACACGTAGGGGGATTCTCTTTTATCTTTATTGAAAATCATTCTAAAATATTATCTCATCTTGATTGAATTATGATGAGTGATTATTTGTCAGCCACTTACGTCTCACCTTTGTCTTAATACGCGAAATTTCAAGTTTAGTAATCGCATCTAGTTCTTGAGCCATCTCGACGTCTTTTTTCTGATTCTTTAGTGACCCTTTTAACTTAATAAAGCAATCTTGATTTTTTTTCAAATAAATCACAGCCTTTTAAAGCTTTGATTTATTATATCGCTACTAATCCTCTTGGCCAAATCCATATCGTAAGGCATTATTTTTAACGCGTGTTTCAACTGCTTGTGCAGCACGTTTAGCATCACCTACAAATTCAGAACCAAATTCAACCTCCATACGTGTGGTTAATTTGCTTCTATTATTCGATTGTGAATGTTTACCTTTTTTATGATTTTTTGACATATTTTTGCCTCCTCATTAATATTTTAGAATGATACCATTAATATGTCTTTAATTGTCGATATTTATACATATCGAAATCCTTCATTTGAATTTAAAATCCATTCATAAACATTAATTTGTCTGACTCCAACTAAATACATCTCATTATGAAATGGTATCAAATAAGTACCAAGCCATGATGTTTTTAATCGCTGACACGTTTTATTAGATGGGATATTTTCAGGTAAACAACTAATATAAACATATGTCATTCCATGTAATAAGGCAATTTTTTTTATAATTAGACAAGCTTTTGCTGCATAATGATGCCCTTGATAGGGTGGATAAATTTCATAACCAATATTTCCTCCATAAAACGTCATTTCATTATGTCCAATCCTAATATCTATTTTTCCTATTTCAACTGATGTTAAATGTTTTTTTATTTTAAAGTGGTATGCTGGCACATGAAAAGGTTCTAAATTTGCTGGTACTTTTTTTTCTAATATCAAATCAATCTCACCATCTGTTAAATACCCAACCTCAGCGAACCTAAACATTTTTCTCCCTCCTCCTGAGGTATTTAAAAACCTACCTTACATCTTACGTATGATGTCCTATAAAAATGAAAAAAAAGACAAGATTCCTTGCCTTTTTGATAAATTATTCATCTAGAAGTCTCTATGTAATTAAATAAAAAAGCCACCCAAAAAGAGTGGCTTAAAAATTAGATTGACATGATATCTTTTTCTTTTTCGTCTGCAGTTGCATCAACTTCTTTGATTTTTTTATCTGTTAATTTTTGTACATCTTCAGTGTAACCTTTTAATGCATCTTCAGTAATTTCACCATTTTTTTGTAATTTTTTTAATTCATCATTTGCATCACGACGAACATTACGGATTGCAACCTTCGCATCTTCTGCAAATCCTTTAACTTTTTTCGCTAATTCACGACGACGTTCTTCTGTTAAAGCTGGAACATTTAAACGAATGACTTCCCCATCGTTGTTTGGAGTTAACCCGATGTTTGCTTCATTGATTGCACGTTCAATTGCTTGTAACATTGATTTGTCGTATGGTTTTACCACTAATTGACGAGGTTCTGGTACTGTTACTTGTGCCATTTGATTAATTGGTGAAGGCATTCCATAGTAATCAACTTGAATATTATCTAATAAAGCTCCACTAGCACGTCCAGTACGTAATACTGAAAATTCACGTTTTAAAGAATCAATTGCTTTGCTCATACGAGCTTCTGCGTTACTTAATACATTTTTAGGCATTTTTATCTCCCCTTTACAATAGTTCCAATTTTTTCACCTGCAACTGCTTTTTTAATATTCCCAGATTCATTCATATTAAACACTAATAATTCAATATTATTATCCATACATAAAGAAGCTGCAGTTGAGTCCATGACTTGTAAACCTTTATTTAATACTTCTAAATATGATAGTTCGTCATATTTAGTGGCATTAACATTTTTACGTGGGTCATCGTTATAAACTCCATCAACACCGTTTTTAGCCATTAAAATAGCATCAGCATTGATTTCAGCTGCACGTAAGGCAGCCGTTGTATCAGTTGAGAAATAAGGATTTCCAGTTCCTCCACCAAAAATAACAATACGACCTTTTTCAAGATGACGAATCGCACGACGACGAATATATGGTTCAGCAATTTGATTCATATGAATTGAGGTTTGTGTTCTTGTTTGAACTCCACATCCTTCAAGTGCATTTTGAAGAGCTAAGGCATTCATGACAGTTGCTAACATTCCCATATAGTCTGCACTAGAGCGCTCCATTCCCATTTCACTCGCCGTTTTACCACGCCAAATGTTTCCACCACCAACAATGATAGCGATTTCCACACCTGTTTCATATGCACTTTTAATTTCTAAAGCAATTTTCTGTACTGTTTCAGCATCGATACCAAAACCTTTTCCTCCAGCTAATGCTTCTCCACTAAGCTTTAGCACAACACGTTTATACGAAGTCATTAAGGCACCCACTTTCTCATCCATTTATATCCAAAGCAAGGGACACAGTGATGTGTCCCTTAATTAAAATAAGTTGTTATGCGCGAACTTGGCTCATTACTTCTTCTGCGAAGTTAGTAACCACTTTCTCGATTCCTTCTCCAACTTCTAAACGAACGAATAATTTGATAGTTGATCCGTTGTTTGCAGCCCATTTAGCAACTGTTAAATCTCCATCTTTAACGAATGGTTGTTCTAACATACAAACGTCTGCTAAGAATTTGCGGATACGACCTTCAACCATTTTTTCAACGATGTTAGCTGGTTTTCCTTCATTTAATGCTTCTTGAGTTAAGATTTCACGTTCTTTAGTAACAACTTCAGCTGGAACTTCTGATTGTGTTAAGTATTGAGGGTTGATTGCAGCAGCATGCATTGCAGCATCTTTAGCTACTTCTTCTTTACCTTCAACTACTGTTAACGCAGCAATACGTCCACCCATGTGTAAGTAAGATCCGAAGAATTCATTATCTGCTTTTTCAACAACTGTTAAACGACGTAAAGTGATTTTTTCTCCGATTGTTGAAGTTGCTTCGATTAACATTTCGTTAACTGTTACTCCATCAACAGCGATTTCTAATGCTGCTTCAACTGAAGCTGGTTTGTTAGCTACTAAGATTTTTCCTAATTTATCTAATAAAGTTAAGAATTGCTCATTTTTAGCAACGAAGTCTGTTTCAGAGTTTAATTCGAAAATAACTGCTGTATTTCCATCGATAGCTACTGAACATAATCCTTCAGCTGCAACACGATCAGATTTTTTAGCTGCTTTAGAGATTCCGCGCTCACGTAACCAATCGATTGCAGCTGACATATCTCCATTTGTTTCTACTAATGCTTTTTTACAATCCATCATACCTGCACTAGTTTTTTCACGTAATTCTTTAACCATAGCTGCTGTAATTGCCATTATGATTCCTCCTAGTTTTATCTCAATTTAGAGTAAGCTTATATATGCATCCTCTTGATAATAACAAAAAAACACAAATATTGCAATACTTTGCACACTTACAACTTCTTTATTTAAACGAATTTCATCTAAAAAAACTCTTTACTATTGTAAGATGTTTTTTTCAACTTATTCATTTAACGCATTAATTCTTATCTTATTCCATAGACTCTCAAAAAAAATACCTTTCACTCACTTGAGTAAAGGTATTCATTATCAAACTACTAACTACTTCATGTTCCTATAATTTCTTTTCATGACTTCATATGTTCTTGCACTTTATACGATTACTAAAAACACGTGTTGATTCTTTGAGCTTTTTATTTTCGAATCTTTTTTTGAAATAGATGATAACAACCTTTTGACAAAATATTTAAAATACTGCCTAGATTTTTTATAACGTTTTTGTAAGATGATAACTCTTTTTAAACACCTACCCAAGATTTTATTTAGAATTGAAAAAAATCATGATTCTATTTGACTTCACTTAATTAAGTCGTCTCTATTTTTAAGGTGTCTTGAAATAATTTATCATAGTTCGCTTTTATTTTCAAATCCTTTTACTCATTTTTTATTAATTGTAATAATCTAAATCAGATTCATCGGCGACACAAATAATACTTTGAAGTAAAAAGGGTGGAAATGGTAAATCACTTACTCTTAAACGTTTTGGATTTGATACAACTTTTGCACAACGAATTCCATCCTGTGTTAAAACCAATACATATTGATCTTTATAGACATTATCATGTAACGTTGAATAAGTAAATCTTCCATTATATCCTTTAAATTTAACATCTATCACCGTCACCGATTCTAAAGAATCTAATGCATCCACATTTGATTCGATTTCATTTAATTGTTTGGATGCCAGCTCATCGTTTCGCTTATTAGGTAATAAGAAGTAGATAAGCATACCCAAAGCTATAATGGCAATGACAATCATGACTGTAACCAACAAGAATTGTTGCATGCTACCACCTCGCTTAATGTCAAAATTAATATCGTTCTCTCGTTTTTATAATCAAATTTTATCGAATCCACGTCTTGAAATCAACAATATTATGCATATTTTCCCATCATTTTGACGAACCTCAATTTTATTCTTCATTTTTATCTATTTTCGCACAAAAAAAGCCTGATTGAAACCGTTTTAATTGTCGTTTTTTAGCTTTTTCAGTATTTTTTTAATAAAAAAAATCAGCCATTTTATAAAAATGACTAATTTTGTAGAAAAAACAGAGAAACTCTGAACTAAAATAAGAAGTCTTCATCTTTTAACATTTCTACTTTTGTGGTCTTAATATAACCATTTCCTTTCGTTGAGAAAAAGTCATGATTTTTCGTTTCAGTAGAAATTCCGTTTAAAACGATTGGATTAATGTCACTTTCAACAATGTCAAACAAAGGGTTTAAATTTAAACATTGTAAGGCGTAATTCACATTATACTGAATATAACTTACAACGTCATCAATCATGTCTAAGTTCTCATATAACACCTTTGAATACTCTACTTCTACTTCATAGATTTCTTGCATCATCTCAACCGCTTGTTGCTTCAACTTAGCTTGAATCGATTCATCAAATTCACTTAATAATTGCTGAGCAAAAAATCCGACTCCTACTGTGTGCAATTTTTCATCTCGTAAAATTAAGTTAATAATTTCCCCACTATTAACCATTTTCCCTTGTCCAGCTAACCATAAAGGTAAATAAAACCCACTATAAAAACAAATCCCTTCTAAACACAAACACCCGACCATCGACATAAATAATGATTCCTTATCCGCAACTCCATAATATGAACGCATAATTTGATCTACTTTTTCTTGAAGAGGCTTCGTTTCTTCGACCCAATTAAATAACTCTTCAATTCGCTCCGTTGTACAAAGCGTTTGAAAAATCGTGGAATAGGAACGAGCGTGAATACTTTCAAAACCGGCAAACAAAGCTAAAATACTTTTAATAAATAAGTTATCTGATTTCTCAGCAATTTTTTGAATCCCTGTTGACTGCTCTGTATCAAGCAAGGTTAACCCACCTAAAATACGCTCGTAAGTCAGTTTAATATTTTCATCTAATGTATCCCAAATAGATTTATCTTCTGAAACCGGAATTTCTTCTGGTAGCCAAAATTGTTCCGTTTGTTTTAAATATAAATCATCATAAAATTGATAATCTGGCGCATTCCAGTTGACCGCTTGATATATTTTCTTCATTATAATCGTCCTTTACTAACTAAATTTGAATTAAACAGAACAAGTCGTACATTCTTCAAATGATAGATTTTTGGTACGCGTGTAGTATAAACTCTTTAACCCAAGATGATGGGCATATAAATAATATCTCACTAATTCTCGTGTACTGGTATGACTATCAACATAAAGTGTCGTACTAATCCCTTGATCAATATGAGGTTGTACCTGAGCTATTAATTCTAAAACCTTCATCATATCCATACGGTAGGCTGATTTATAGAAGAACATATTATCCTCTGCTAAATAAGGCATTGGATAATACGTTGTCGCATTTCCATAAGTTCGACGTTCCACTAAATCCACCACAGGTAAAATACTTGCCGTTGCATTTTGAATGTACCCGATACTTTGAGTTGGGGCAATTGCCAGACGGTAAGCATGATACATTCCGTTTTCTTTGACACTTTTAGCTAAGTGAGCCCAATCATTTTTAGTTGGAATGACCATCTCGTGAAATAGCTCCTTCACACGATCAGATTTAGGCGTAAAATCCTCTGTTAAATATAACTTAAAATACTCACCGCTTGCATAATCGGATTTTTCAAATCCAATAAATGAGCGACCTTTTTCCATTGCAATTTGCATGCTACGCTCAATTGAATAATAATTGACCATCATGAAATAAGTACGAACAAATTCCTTTGCTAATTCACTTTCGTAGGCAATTTTATTTTTGGCGAAGTATCCATGTAAATTCATGCTTCCAAGACCTACAGCATTTAATTCTTCATTTGCTTTTTGAATGCCTGGCGCATTTTTAATCTGAGACAAGCTCGAAACCGCTGTTAAAGCATCCATCCCAGCATAAACACTTTCTTTGAGCGCTCGTCTTTCCATGACATTCACAATATTTAAAGATCCTAAATTACAACTAATATCACGTCGAATTTGATCTTCTTCCCCATAGTCTGTTATGGTTGAAGTTTCTTGTAATTGGAAAATTTCTGTACATAAATTTGACATCTTAATTTGTCCAATTTCCTTTAAAGGATGGGCAGCATTCGCATTTGACTTAAAGACGATGTATGGGTACCCAGATTCAAATTGCATTTTTGCAATATGCGTCAATAATTTCCTTGGATCCAATTGACGTTTTTTGATTGCCGGATTTTGAACTAATTCATCATACACCTCATCTAAATTTAAATCATCTAAATGCTTTCCAGTCGCTAAAAACACCGTATGTGGGGCAAAAACATACATCGGTTGATTTTCTTTCGCTAGATTAATAAATTTACTCGGAACAATTAAGCCGATTGATAATGTCTGAATACGACTTTTTTCATCCGCATTAATTTTTTTAGTATCTAAAAATTCCTCAACATCCCAGTGGAAGACATTCAAATAAGCTGCTCCAGCCCCTGGTCGTTGCCCTAACTGATTAACATAACTAAATGAATCTTCAAGTAGCTTCATCACAGGCAATACCCCACTAGCCGCATTCTCAATTTCTTTGATTGACTCATTTCGAGCACGTAATTTCGATAAATTTAAGGCAACACCGCCCCCAATTTTAGAAAGTTGCATCGAGGTATTTAAATTATAAGTAATCGAGTTTAAGGAATCATCCATTTCAAGTAAAAAACATGACACCATTTCACCACGTCGTGCTTTTCCTGCATTTAAAAATGTCGGTGTCGCTGGTTGATAGCGTTGTTCAATCATCGCAATTGCAAATTCGAATGCTTTATTCACATCACCTTGTGCTAAATATAAGGCAACTGCAACGATACGGTCCTCATAATATTCTAAATAATATTGATGATCATTTGTTTTTAGAGCGTAATCTTTATAAAACTTTGATACTGCCATAAAAGACTGGAACTTAAACTGATAAGAAAAAACTTTTTCTTTAATCATGACAATCTCTTCAATGTGATACCACTTAAAAAAGTTTTCATAATAATGATGCTCAATCAGCCATTCATAACGTTCTTTCTCCGACGTAAAGGTCTTCATTTTCGACTTCACCTCAATTAAAAAAGCCTCCACGGCTAAGTGATCTTTTTCTAATTGATAAAAATCGTTTTGTTTTTGCATCAGTTCATTATTTAGTTGTATGTATTCTTTTTCCATATTTTCACCCTTTGATTTTCTTAAAAGTTGCAACTATTTCTCTTTTAAAAAGAAGTGCTTTTCCATCATAGCACGCTCGACGTTTTTTTCCTAATCATATGCGTCGAATTTTTATCATTGCTGTCCTTATTTAGTATTTAACTTTCAGTTAAACCTCATCCGATAAAAATAAAAAACGTATAAGGAGCCATTCCCTATACGTTTCATGAATATTAGTCTTCCTCTTTAACTAAATTTGTTGTTTCTGCTAAAGACGCAATTAAACCACTGACATTTTGAATTTCTGATGGAATAATTAATTTCGTTGCTTTTCCATCTGCAACTTGTGCTAATGCTTCAAATGATTTAATCGTTAATACTTCTTTTGTTGGACAAGATGCATTTAACATACGAAGTCCTTCAGCTGTGGCTTCTTGGACTTTAAGAATCGCCTCTGCTTCCCCTTCAGCACGTCTAATTTGTGCTTCCTTATCTGCTTCAGCTGATAAAATCATCGCCTGTTTACGCGCCTCTGCTTCAAGAATTTGAGACTCTTTCAACCCTTCTGCACGTAAAATATTAGATGTTTTTTCTCCTTCTGCTTGCAAGATTTTTTCACGACGTTCACGTTCTGCACGCATTTGTTTTTCCATCGCAGCCTGAATATCTTGTGGAGGAACAATATTTTTAACTTCGACACGATTAATTTTAATTCCCCATGGGTCCGTTGCTTCATCTAAAACAGAACGCATACGCGTATTAATAATGTCACGTGATGTTAATGTTTCATCTAATTCTAACTCCCCAATAATATTACGTAAAGTTGTTGCTGTTAAATTTTCGATTGCTGCAAATGGATTACTAACCCCATAAGTAAATAATTTAGGATCCGTAATTTGGAAAAAGACAACGGTATCAATTTGCATCGTTACATTATCTTTTGTAATGACAGGCTGTGGTCTAAAATCAATAACTTGTTCTTTTAATAAGACTTTATTCGCGACACGATCCATAATTGGAATTTTAACATGTAAACCAACATTCCAAGTGGCAGCATAAGCTCCAAATCGCTCGATAACATACGCATTCGCTTGGGGTACTACTTTAATATTCGATGCAATTAAAATAATGACAATAAAAATCAAAACTACAAAAATCCACATAAATCCATCTCCTATCGCTTTTTTATTTTACAATAACCGTAACGCCTTCAATTCGTAAAACTGTTACAATCTCATTTACTTCATACGTTTGTTTTGAATCAGATACTGTACGCCAAACTTTCCCCTCAAGTTTTACTTCACCTGCTTCATGAGGTAAGATTGTTTTGACAACAATCGCTTCTTTTCCAATTAACTCTTCTACATTTGTTTTATGTTGTCCAATTTTAAGCTTTTCAACTGCTACTTTACGTGTGGTTGAAACTAAAATTAAAGACACACACAAGAAAATTATTAATTGAATAAAGAAAGAATCGATGACAAAGGCAAACAACATCGCGATTAATGCTCCAATTGCAAACCAAATTGAAATAATCCCTAGCGTCATCGCTTCAACTACCCCAAATACAATTGCAACAATTAACCAAAGCCATGTACAAGACATTCCTAACACTGAACTAGCTAAGATCAACATCCGCCTCACTCCATTCTTCATATACCTTTTCATTATATCAAACTTACTTAAGGTTTAACACTTATTCCCAATTATTTTATTTTATTTCCTATCTTTTCTCGCACGGGGATGAGCCAATGCATAGGCTTGTCGTAAATGTTCTTTTGAAACATGCGTATAAATTTGCGTACTCGATAAATTTTCATGGCCTAATAATTCTTGAACCGAGCGTAAATCAGCCCCATTGTTTAACAAATGCGTCGCAAACGTATGACGTATCATATGAGGAGCCACCTTAATATGTTTCGCGGTTTGATTGGTCATTCGACTCAAAATATCACGAACACCTCTTTCTGTTAAAGGAGTTCCAAGGTGATTTAAAAATAATACATCGGTTTCTAGGTTAGATTTCTTTAATAATTGAGGGCGGCTTCTTTGTAAATACGCCTCGATTGCTTCAACTGCAAACTCGCCAATTGGAACATAACGATCTTTCCCACCTTTACCATGAATTAAAACCGTTCCAAGCTCAACATTTAATTGGGATTGCTTCATCTGACAACACTCAGAAACTCGAATTCCCGTTCCATATAATAATTCTAACAAAGCATAATTACGACATCCAAGAATTGAAGTTTGATCAATACTATCAAAAAGGGCTTGTAATTCTTCTTCATATAAAAACTGAGGCAACGTTTCTGCTTTTTTAGGGCCTTTCATAATTAAAAATGGATTTTGTTTAACCTGTTTTTCTTTTAATAAAAATTGATAATAGGAACGCAATGATGATAATTTACGACTCATCGTGCTTCTTGATAATTGGTGCGTATAACAATCATTCAAATAACTTCTCACATCGGAATAATCAAATTCAAACTCGTTAATTCCTTCTCGTTGACAAAAACTAAACCACTCTTTTACATCTCGCTCATAATTTAATAAGGTATGCTCAGAATAACGCTTCTCGTACTTTAAATAATCCATATATTTCAAAATCCATTCATTCATAGGATCCCTCCTGTTCAGATAAAGAAAACAGTCCCCTACATGGGAACTGCTTCACTCTGTTTCCGTTGGTAATGGTTCTAATTTTGAAATAAGTGACATTGCTTCTTTTTCAGTCACCGCCACGACATCATTTATTTGATCATTTTCTGCAATTTGCAACGTATTAGAATCTAATAGGGAGAGAGTCAGATAACTTTCTAAGCCATTCAAATACCTCACATAAAGGTTCATCACGGTTCCAGCGGAATATAAAACCTCATACTGTCCTCTTAGATAACTCCACTGCCCCTCTTCTTGTTTCATCATCTCGATGTGACCTTCAGAATCAAAATAATAAATTATCGGAATTTCATCAACCTCAACCATCCAATACCCGGTAATAGCTGTTAACTCCACTTCCTTTTGATACAATTGAGTGTTATGAAAGAAGATATTTTTATAGTGTCCACTTTGATCAACTATCACTTCTTTTACCCCTTCAAAGGGTTTATAGTAAATCTGCCCTTTTTTATGATAGTAGACACCTTGATTACCTAGAGCAAACCCTGAAACAGATTCATCAATTTTTGTTGTTAAGCCTTTATATTCTAAATATAAGTCATTAATTGAATTCATATAAGCAACATGCGTCCCATTATAATCATATTGATAAACATCCTGTGCTACGACTTGTACTTGATGATTTCGATCAATTAAGTATAAGTCATCATTACTTTTATATGTCGCGCAATCTAATTCAGTGTCAATATTTATTTGTCCCACATTAGACCCTAAAAAAGTAACGTCAGAAGATTCAACATCTAATCCATACAATTCACTTTTATCTGTTAAATAATAAACGTATGTTCCTTGAGTCATGATCGAATAATTGATGACATTGGCAAGATGGATCGGGTCAGGATTAAGCGAAGACATCACCGTCATCGTCCCCATTCCACTTTCAAGATTTAACTCTGAAAAATAGACCATAGTTTCGAAATTTTTACTATAAGTTGGAAACATTAGCCAGTCTGTTACCTCATCAATCACTTTATAGGTCATGGCACGGTCATCAGCTAGTTTCACAACAATCCCTTGATTTTTTGCCCAAATCATCATGCTCTGATTAGCTTTTTCGAAACGATAAGCCATCACAGATGGTTGTTCATAAATAATTTTTCCATCGTGATTAATAACTCTTAAGGTATCTTGATCATCCTGTACAATAATGAGTTGACCATTCAAAGTCGTATCAAATAGTTTAACCGTTCCTTCAAATAAGATATTTGACTCTTCATCTTCAAGTAAATATAAATTTTGATTTTCTAATCCACTATAAACAATTTGATGACTCTCACCTAGGATTTTCAAATCGCTCGCAGCTGGAACAAATTGCGGTTTTTTATTTTCTAAAAACCAAACAATCCATCGATTATCCTTCTTTTGAATTTTAATCGTGTTCGTTGCTTTATCAAAATCAAAATAACTAACTTGATCCGATAACTTATATTGTACTAACGTTGGATCGAGATAAAATAAATCATTCTCAACTGTTTGCAAAAAAAGTCCCTCTTCAGAATGTTGACTTGTTAATTGGGACGCCCCTAAAGGGTGACTCAATTCTTGTTCGTTAGAACTTTGTTGTAGGATATCACTCGGTTGTAAAATTTCATTTCCTCGTCCCACACATCCCGTTAAAATAAAGAGAAGCCCCCATAAAGCAATAACCTTTCTCATTTCCCCTATTCACCCTCAATATCTTTAGATTAACTCAGCACATTCTTTAATTTTTTCAATCGCACGTGCAGCATATAATGCTTTTTTCTCTTTCTTTTTCACACGTCCTGGTAAATCTAAGAATAGACCAAAGTTTGCATTCATCGGTTGGAATCCATCTTGTGAGGTATGAGTAATATAATAAGCCATTGATCCCATAGCTGTTTCACGTGGGAACTCAATTAACGCTTCCCCTAAAATATACTTCGCCATATTAATTCCGGCTACCATTCCTGATGCCGCTGATTCAACATATCCTTCAACTCCTGTTAATTGTCCAGCAAAGAATAAATCTTCTCTTGCTTTAAATTGATAGGTTGCATTTAATAACACAGGTGAATTAATAAATGAATTACGATGCATGACACCATAACGGACAATTTCAGCATTTTCAAGCCCTGGAATCATTTGAACAATTCGTTTTTGTTCTCCCCATTTTAAATGGGTTTGGAATCCAACTAAGTTATATAACGTTCCCGCTGCATTATCTTGTCGTAATTGAACAACAGCATATGGTGTTTGGCCTGTTTTCGGATCTTCAAGACCAACTGGTTTCATCGGACCAAATAAAACAGTTTGACGACCACGTTTAGCCATGACTTCAATCGGCATACATCCTTCAAAGAAGACTTCTTTTTCAAATTCCTTAGCTGGAACGACCTCAGCTGTGATTAAAGCTTCATGCCAAGCATTAAATTCTTCCTCTGACATTGGACAATTCAAATAAGCTGCTTCTCCTTTGTCATAACGTGATTTTAAATAAACTTTATCAAAATTAATTGAATCTTTTTCAATAATAGGTGCTGCCGCATCATAGAAATAAAATGATCCTTGCCCCGTCATTTCACGAATTGTCTCACTTAAAGCATCACTCGTTAAAGGACCTGTTGCCACAATAGTCGGTCCTTCTGGAAGCTCTGTTAACTCTTCACGAATCACTTCAACATTTGGATGATTTGATAAAAACTCTGTAATATAGCCTGAAAATCCTTCGCGGTCTACAGCTAGGGCCCCACCTGCTGGAACTTTATGCATATCTGCAGCTGTCATAATTAATGAGTCTAAAATACGCATTTCTTCTTTTAAAACTCCAACAGCATTCGCTAATCCATCAGCACGTAAAGAATTTGAACAAACTAACTCTGCAAAATTTTGCGTATGATGAGCCGGTGTATTTTTAACTGGTCGCATTTCGTATAATTTAACTTGAATTCCACGTTTAGCTAGCTGATATGCTGCTTCAGATCCAGCTAAACCTGCTCCAATAACATTTACATATTTCATTTTATATTGCCTCCTAAGTTGCTAACTAATTTATTGCTACAAATGATGATTATATCACAAATCAGGCTTCCTGCTAATAACATTTGCAAAAGCACTGGCCACTCTGATAAAATTCCTCGCCACATTAAATGCAAAATCAGACAACAAGTCATCACCAACATCACTCGAATCGATTTTACTTTTAGATGATTTCTTTTTAACGCCAACAATTCCATTCCTTCTTTGAGAATAATCATCAACATAAATAATAGTTCAGACATCTTTACTCCTCTATATTTATTCCAACTATAGCATAGATGAAAATCACCATTGGCTATTTGCTCCATTATAACACATTCTGACAATATATTAGAACTACTAATAGTTTTCTGTCGTTCAAAACTTTTAGTGATTCTATCGTTACACCTTCCTATCAAATAAATCTAAGTCCTAAGTTTGATGATGGGTAATTTTTCTATATAGAGACAGTCTGAGTTAAATAAAAACTCATTGATGCTTGAGACGCACCAATGAGTTTTTTCTATTTTTCTTTGTAGTCACACTCTTTGTTTGAGCACTGAACTTCGTTTTTCTTCCCTTTAACTACTAATTGTTCCTGACATTTCGGACAAGTTTTTCCAATCGGTTTATGCCAAAGCGCGAAATCACACGATGGATATTGGTTACATCCATAAAAGACCTTTCCACGTCTTGTTTTCTTTTCGACAACTTCTCCTGTTTCACATTTTGGACACTTAACCCCAATTGAAACAGGTGCTGTCTCTTCTTTTTGTTCTTTTTTAATATACTTACACGTCGGATAAGCACTACACGCCACAAATTCACCATATCGACCTCGACGAATCACAAGTGGTGCGCCACATTCTGGACAAGGCTCACCAATCTCCACCGGTGCAATCTTTTCCATATTCTTTTGCGCATCCTCAAGCATTGGCATGAAATGATCATAAAACACTTTTAATTCGTCATACCAAACCTTCTGACCTTTTGCAATTTCATCAAGATTTTGCTCCATTCCTGCTGTATACTCAACATTAATGAATTCAGAGAAGAACTCTGCTAATTTATCACTCGTTAAAATTCCTTGATCCGTTGGTTTAAATTTCTTATCTTCAATGGCCACGTACCCACGATTCTTCAGTGTTTCCATCGTTTGAGCATAAGTAGAAGGACGACCAATTCCTAACTCTTCCATTTCTTTAATTAATTTAGCTTCAGAGTAACGAGCCGGTGGTTGTGTAAAGTGTTGTTGTGGTTCAACATCAAGTAACGATAAAACATCTCCTTCACTTAAACGAGGAAGCGCCGCATTTTTAGTTTCTTCATAGCTGTATACACGTAAGTACCCATCAAAAACTAAGACTTGACCATTTACACGGAATAAATAATCATTTGATTTCACTTCAATCGTTGTTGCTTCAACTGTGGCACTCTTCATCAAACTTGCGACTGCACGTTCCCAAATTAATTTATATAAACGTAGTTCATCTCGTTTCAAATAAGGTTTCATCTCATCAGGTGTTCTAGTCACCGATGATGGACGAATTGCCTCATGAGCTTCCTGTGCATTTTTTACTTTTTTAGCTGCCGTTGCTCCTGTTTTAACATAATTCGAACCATACGCCTCTTTAATATACGCTTTAGCCGCATCGACAAAGTTGTCTGCTAAACGAGTAGAATCCGTACGCATATACGTAATTAACCCGACAGTTTCTGAACCAACATCTACCCCTTCATATAACTTCTGAGCAATGGTCATGGTCTTTTTAGCATTAAATCCTAATTTACTAGCAGCCTCTTGTTGAAGAGTAGAGGTGATAAATGGTAATTTAGGTTGTTTTAATTTATTTTTCTTTTCAACCTTTTCGACCACATAAGGATCACTTAATTCTGAAAGAATTTGTTTAACCTCATCTTCATTGTGAATCGTCAATTTCTTATTGGCTTTTTTCATCAGTTCAGCTTCAATTTTAGCTTGTTCACGACCAAACATTGCATGGACAGACCAATATTCTTCACTAATAAATTTTTGAATTTCTTTTTCACGCTCAACAATTAATTTTAAAGCAACTGATTGCACACGTCCGGCACTTTTACTTTTGATTTTACTTTGAAGTAATTTACTTAATTTAAATCCGATGATACGGTCT
The DNA here is from genome assembly GCF_017941855.1 of Turicibacter sp. Lineage (NCBI taxonomy): Bacteria > Bacillati > Bacillota > Erysipelotrichia > Erysipelotrichales > Turicibacteraceae > Turicibacter > Turicibacter sp. Next base: position 54,621 of record NZ_JAGAVR010000014.1, read on the forward strand.
AAAATACGGCGACTCTCTTGTGAACGAACTAAATCCATATCAATAGCACGTGGATGTTTAAAAGCTTCTAAAATAGCATCTTTGGTAATTTCATTAAAAACAACGCGACGATTTAACGAAACATCTAATCCTAATACATCTGCTAAATGCCAACTAATCGCTTCCCCTTCACGGTCGGGGTCAGTTGCAAGATAAACAGCATCTGAATTTTTAGCCGCTTGTTTTAACTCTTTAATCACTTTAGACTTTCCAGTCACATTTTTATAATTCGGTTTAAATTGGTCTTCTACATCAACCCCTAAACCACCAGGGCCTGTTGTGGCTAAGTCACGAATATGTCCAACACTTGAAAGAACCGTATAATCCTTTCCTAAATAGTTTTCTATCGTCTTAGCTTTTGCAGGAGACTCTACAATAACCAGATTTTTCCCCATCTTTATCACCTTTTCTATCAAAAATCAATCAATTTATGTATCCATTCATCAATCAGTCATGATGCAATGACTTATTTTCTTCATTTAACCCATCAATTATAACGTATCAAACTATTTGTTCTCTTGGTGTCAACTCATCGGTGTGATATGAATCAAAATAAAACACAAAAAATATTACTGGTTTATATCAAGCTTGTCAATATTTAAACTATAATTTAACAATATTATCGTCCTACCTTTACCGATTCTCTTCTTTTTTCCCCTAAATCCTCCAAAATATTTTTACTATATTTGGATTTATGTTATAATCTTTCAATAAATTATGATAAAAACCGGGAGGATAAATCATGAATAACTTTAAAAAAATGATATTTTCAATCATCACGCTTGGACTCGCTATCGGAGTGGTAGTGACCTTCATTTTCAAAGATCATCAGATCTTACAGCATAATTCAGACGTTGAGATACAACCTGAAGCCATTGAAGAAGAACATTTAGCTAATCAAAAGGTCATGTATTTAACATTTGATGATGGTCCAAGTGAGTACACTAAAAAAATTGTCGATATTTTAGATGAACACCAAGTTCCTGCAACCTTCTTTTTTATTGGAAAAAATGTCGATGGAAAAGAAGATTCGGTTCGTTATGCTGCCAAGCATGGTCATACGATTGGCCTACATTCAATCTCTCACAATCGTGATGTGATTTATAACGAAGCAGAACCTTATAAACTACTTGAAGAGTCTTTAGAACTCCAATCTTATCTTGAACCCTTAATTGGTTATAAAACTGTTATTATTCGCCCCCCTTATGGAAGCTCTTTTATGCCTGATGTTATTTTTAATAACGTTGGAGAAGCCGGATTCAAAATTTGGGACTGGTCAATCGATACCAATGATTGGCGTGAAGAAACAACCGTCGAATCGATTATGACCTTTTTAAATGAGTTTCCTGCGGGGGAAAGAGAGATATTACTTGAACACGAGCTTCCGATTACTCTAGAAGTATTACCTCTGATTATTTCCCACTATAAAGAACAAGGCTATCTCTTCAAAGCCTATAATCAAGACGAGCACTTTCCTTATAATTTCCATCTAAATGATAACTATTAAAAAAGGTGAGGCTAACAGCTGTTAGTCTCACCTTTTTTCTTTCCTCTATAACGGATAAATCATCTTTAATTCATCTAATATCTCTTTATAATCAGTTAAACAATTCGCTCCTTCTTTAATTAATTCTAAACTCCCTTCTGAATAGATAGAATTATATTCTCCTGGTAAAGCATAAATAATTTTTCCATCGTATAAAGCCTGTTTGGCTACATGCGTCATTCTTCCTTCTTTAGTTGCTTCAATAATCATTAAAATATCACTCAAAGCTGTAATAATTCGATTTCTCAGGTAAAAATGTTGTCGCCCTATCGGAATATGCGGGGGAAACTCACTGATAACTAAATGTCCCTTTGCCATTAATTGATAAAGTTGATAATTTTCCGACGGATAAATTCTTGAAAATCCAGACGCTAACACGGCAATACTTTTTCCATTTTTAGAAGAGACATGATGTGCAATCGCATCAATCCCTAAATCCAAGCCCCCAACTATCACGATGTTTTGGTTAATTAATTGAGCAACTAAGGTCTGGCATGATTTCATTCCATAAGTTGAAGGCCGATTCGTTCCCATAATTCCAATTTTTTTCTCTTTAAGTAAGTTAAGGTCTCCTTGATAATACAAGACAAAGGGTGGCATTTCCATTTGTTTAAAATAACTGGGATATTCCTCATCAACAATCGTGACAATTCTAGTTTGAATGTCATCAAATAAGGATTCAGCTGATGGTTCAATAGAAAACTGTGTTAATTTAGGATCTTGTCTTAATGCCTCATACATTAAAAACCAATTTCCACGCTTCAGAATACTTAACTTTATTAATCGATTTCGCATTGTCATATCATCACCTACTGTGATATACGCTTTACTTGTCTATTTTCCTTCTGAAAAGATAAAAAAAAGAGCTTATATAATTAAAAGCTCTCTTAATCTAATTAAATTTTGAACGAATTGGTTCAAATGACTTACGATGTTCAGAAATAATTCCATGTTGCTCGATAGCTAGTAAATGTTCTTTTGTCCCATATCCAACGTGGCGTTCAAACCCATATTGCGGATAAGCTGAACCTAACTTCTTCATATAGGCATCACGTGTTACTTTGGCAATAATACTGGCTGCTGCTATCGAAACACTTTTAGAATCACCTTTAATAATTGATGTTTGAGGAATATCTAATCTCGGTAGACTCATAGCATCTAGTAATAAATGTTGAGGTTTAGGATTTAATTTTGAAACGGCTCGTTCCATTGCAATTTTAGTTGCCTCATAGATATTATATTGATCAATTTCTTCACTCGTACAAATTCCAATCCCAATACTAATCGCATTCTTTTTGATTTGCTCATAAAAATATAGTCGTTTAGGCTCTGATAATTTCTTAGAATCATCAATTCCAAACAACCAACAATCTGCAGGTAAGATAACAGCTGCCGCAATAACCGGTCCCGCTAACGGTCCACGTCCAACCTCATCGACTCCGGCAATTAATTCGATTCCACTGTAACGCAATTCATTTTCATAAATTGACATCGTAATAAATTTTTGAAACTCATCATATTCTTTTTGAATCTTATTTTCATACTGTTTTAGTAGTTTTTGAACGCTCGTACGTCCATCTTGTTTTAATTCATCTATAAATACTTCATCAACAACATCTTGTTGTAAGATTCTTTTTATTTCCTCTACCGTGTACTTTTCACTCATTGTGCAGCTCACCTTTCCAATTAAAAAGCGATAACTTATTCATTCTACCAACGTTTTGTAAAATAGTCAACATTGTCAGTAAAAGTGCCTAAATTTCTAATTTTAAACCTCTATCTTCCATTTTCAAACTTTTTTAATTTTAACATCATTTTTATCCAATTTCTACATCATTTTAAATTTGTTTCTCATTTATAGACAAAATTCTTCTTTTTTCTCAAATCAAATAAAAAGAGAATGAATTCCTAATCTTAGAACTCATTCTCTTTCTATCTAGACAGAAGTATTTTTAAAATTAGACTTCATCCTGAAGCCTTGTTACAAATAAAGCACACTTTAATTCAAATAAAAGCTTCCCAAGTCCGAA